>CAMHEN010000042.1 GCA_946184165.1 uncultured Clostridia bacterium
AGCTCTACCAGCATGTGACGCTGGGCGCCAAGAGCTTCGCCGTCGAGGAGGACGGTACCCTCGTCAAAGGCATCAAGCGCCACCCCGACATCGGCGACAACGTGGTCATCTACTCGGGTGCCACGGTCCTCGGCGGCAATACCCGCATCGGCAGCGGTTGTGTCATCGGCGGCAGCGTGTGGCTTACCCACTCGGTGGAGCCCGGGAAGATGGTCCTCGCCCGCACGGCGGATATCCTCCTGCGCGACACCCTGCCCGACCAGACGGAGGAAAACGGAGAGGAGAAATCCCAGCGGGCGTCGATGCTCTGACGGGGGCGTTTTCCGAAGCCTCCTCCGGCCATGCTGATAAACCTGACAGAATGCGAGACCGGCGTTTCGCAATCGACTACTCATTGCACAGGGAGAAAAATACAATGGATCTGGTTTCAAAAACCGTCGGCAGGCTCGTCCAGCGGGTGATCGACCGGCACATGGGCGCGGGCCTCATGCAGGAGGAGAACACCGCCGCGGGAGAGCCCTGGTTTGCCCCCGGGTTTCCGGAGCTTATTCGCCGGGCCGGGGCGGAGGGCAGCGTCCTGCTGAAAAATGACGGGAGCCTCCCCCTCCGGGCGGGGGACGAGGTCGCGGTCTTCGGCCGCTGCCAGCTCGACTGGTTCTATGTGGGCTACGGCAGCGGGGGAGACGTACACCCGGCTTACCGCGTGAATCTCATGGAGGGCCTCCGGAACGCCGGCCAGGCCGTGAATACGGAGCTCGCCGCCCGCTATGCCGCGTGGTGCAAAGCCAATCCCGCAGATCCCGGCTGGTGGGGCCACTGGCCCTTCAGCCACCCGGAGATGGCGCTGGAGGAGGACACGGTGAAAAACGCCGCCGCATCTTCCCAAACGGCGCTCGTCGTCATCGGCCGCGCTGCCGGCGAGGATCGGGACAACAAGCTGGAGCAGGGCAGCTACTACCTCACCGAGGACGAGCGCGACATGCTCGACAAGGTGACCGCCGCCTTCGGGAAGGCCGTGGTCCTGCTGAACATCGGCAGCATCATGGACATGGCCTGGACCGAGGACTACGGCGACCGCCTCTCCGCCATCCTGATCGCCTGGCAGGGCGGCATGGAGAGCGGGAACGCCGCCGCGGACGTCCTCTGCGGCAGGCACAGCCCCAGCGGCCGCCTGAGCGATACCATTGCCCGCTACTATGTGGACTATCCCGGCAGCCGGGATTTCGGCGGAAAAGATTATAACAACTACAGCGAGGGGATCTTTGTCGGCTACCGCTACTTTGAGCGTTCCGCGCCCAAGAGCGTCCTCTACCCCTTCGGCTTCGGCCTGAGCTACACGCAGTTCGAGACGCTGGCCGGGGACTTCTCCCACCTGAACGGGGAACTCACGGTCACGGCCCGGGTCGCAAACACCGGCCCCATGCCGGGGCGCGAGGTGGTGCAGCTCTGGTGCGCGGCCCCCGCGGGGGCGCTGGAGAAGCCGAAACGCGTCCTCTGCGCCTTCGCCAAGACCCGGGAGCTCTACCCCGGGGAGAGCGAGACCGTCACGCTGCGCTGCACGGAGCAGGACTTCGCCTCCTTTGACGAGGGGCGCCACGCCTTCGTGCTGGAAGCGGGGGTCTACCGCTTCACCCTGGGCGAGCATGAGGTCAGCTCCTTCCGCGTTTTCAAGGAGAAGACGGTGAAGACCTGCCGCCCCCTCAAGCTCGACAGCGAGAAGCTCCGCACCCTGATTTTGACCGAGCTGCCCGAAGAGATCGATCCCGGCCTCGCCAAACCCGGCACGCTGGACGACGCGGCGGCGGGGAAGATCACACTGGACGCTTTCATCGCCGCCCTCAGCCCGGAGGAGCTGGAGGGCCTGAGCCGCGGGGAGGGTATGATGAACGTCCCCCTCGGCACGCCGGGCAACGCCGGCGGCTTTGGCGGCGTGACGGAGGCCCTGCGGAAAAAGGGCGTGCCGGAGATCATCACCACCGATGGGCCCGCGGGCCTGCGCCTGCAGAAGTTTGCCTCCCTCATGCCTATCGGCACGGCCCTGGCCTGCACCTGGGACACGGAGCTTGTCCGGGCTCTGCATGAAAAGCTCGGCGAGGAGATGACCCGCTATAACGTGGACGTACACCTCGGCCCCGGCATGAACCTGCACCGCAACCCCCTCTGCGGCCGGAACTTCGAGTACTTCTCCGAGGACCCGCTGCTCAGCGGCAGGATCGCCGCCGCCGCCGTACAGGGCGTCCAGAGCCGGGGCCATGCCTCCTGCCCCAAGCACTTCGCCTGCAACAACCAGGAGACAAGGCGCAACGTGAACGATTCGCGCGTATCCGAGCGCGCCCTGCGGGAGCTCTACCTGCGCGGCTTTGAGATCTGCGTCACGGAGGCCGCCCCCCTCACCCTCATGACCTCCTACAACAAGGTCAACGGCGTCTGGTCCCACTACAACTATGAGCTCGCCACGGCGGTCCTGCGGGGCGACTGGGGCTGGGACGGCGTCGTGCTCACCGACTGGTGGATGCAGAAGTCGAAAAGCCCGGAGTTTCCAAGTCTCCGGGACAACGCCTACCGCGTGCGCGCGGGGGTGGACGTGCTGATGCCCGGGGACATGAGCCATAACGCGAGAAGCTACAGGTCCGACGGGACCCTGCTTGAGACCCTCGGCCGGCCTGACGGCATCACCCTCGCGGAGCTCCAGCGCACGGCAAGGCGGGTTCTGCGCCTCGCGATCCAACTGAAAAAATAAAAACCAAACGGGCGAATATGCATCCCGGACGATGTGTATTCGCCCTTTTTTCAGGAGCGGAAGGATCAGAAAAAAAGACTTTACTTTAACCAGATAACGTGCTAATATGCTAAAGTAATTTACCGTGCTGGAGGCGTCCCGTGACCATTGACACCGACATTCTGAACAACGAGGAAAAAATCAGCTTCGCCCTCCGCTCCCTTTACCATCGGCGGGGCTTTGCGCCCTACCGGATGCGCAAGTTTGAGGAGTACGAGCTGTATATGAAAAACAAGGACTTCCTGCTCTCGCCGGAGGTCATCACCTTCACCGACACAAACGGCAGGCTCATGGCCCTCAAGCCGGACGTGACGCTCTCCATCGTGCGGGCCTGGCGCCCGGCGCCGGACGCGGTGCAGAAGCTCTATTATGACGAGAATGTCTACCGCGTGTCCGAGGGGAGCGGCGGCTTCCGCGAGATCCGGCAGACGGGGGTGGAGTGCCTCGGCTTCCGGGACGAGAGCTGCATCCGGGAAGTGCTTGCGCTCGCGCTGGAGAGTCTTGCGCGCATCTCCCCGGAGAGCCGCCTGTGCGTCTCCCGGCTCGACGTTGTGGAGGAGCTGATCGACTCCCTGGCCCTTGCGGGCGACGCGAGAAATGAAGCGCTCCGCTGCATGGGGGAGAAGAACGTGCACGAGCTCCGGGCCGTCCTCTCCGCCGCCGGGGCAAAGCCCGGGGAGACGGAGAAACTCTGCCGCCTCACGCTCTGCTCGGCAGCCCCGAAGGACGCCGTCGGAGAGCTTGCCGCCGCCGGCATCCCGGAGGCGTCCCTCACCGCGATCGAGCGTCTTGCCGCCGATCTGCCGGAGGAGAGCGCCGGGCGCGTGAGTATGGATTTCTCCATCCTCGGCGACATGCGCTACTATAACGCCGTCGCCTTCCAGGGCTATGTGCGGGGCGTGCCGTCCAGCGTCCTGTCGGGCGGCTGCTATGACAGGCTCCTGCGCCGCATGGGCAAGCCCGGCCGCGCCGTCGGCTTTGCCTGCTATCTCGATAAGCTCGAACGGCTGGAGGTGAGCGGACATGCTTAATATTGCCCTTCCCAAGGGACGCCTCGGCGAGAAGGTCTACGCGATGTTCGAGCGGGCGGGCTTCGAGTGCCCCGCCATTCACGAGGAAAACCGGAAGCTCTACTTTGAAAACGAGGCCCTGGATCTCCGCTACTTCTGGGTCAAGCCCTCGGACGTGGCGATCTACGTGGCGCGCGGCGCGGCGGACGTCGGCGTCGCGGGCAAGGATATCCTGCTCGAGTACCGGCCGGACGTGTATGAGCTTCTCGATCTCAGGGTCGGCCAATGCCGCATGTGCGTCGCGGGGCCGCGGGACTTTCAAGACGATCCCGCAAGGACTCTCCGGGTGGCGACCAAGTTTCTGAACATCGCCTCCGGGTACTACGCCTCCCTCGGCCGTGACATCGACGTGATCGGCCTCAACGGCTCCATCGAGCTGGCCCCCATCCTGGGCCTCTCGGACGTGATCGTGGACATTGTGGAGACAGGCGTCACACTCAGAGAAAACAATCTCGCCGTGCTGGAGACCATCGTCCCCATCAGCGCGCGGCTTATCGCAAACAAGGCGAGCTTCGTATTCCACAAGTCCCGGATCGAAGAGATGGTCCGGGCCATATCGCGGGAGGTACAGACATGATCCGTATATACAAAGACGGCGAGCTCCGGGATGAGGAGCTTTTGAAAAGAAACGCCCCCAAGGCGGACGTGGCGGGCGTCGTGGCCGCGATCCTCAACGACGTGCGCGAAAACGGCGATGCGGCGGTTTTGAAATACACCGAGCGCTTCGACGGCGCAAAGCTCGGCACCATGCTCGTCACGGAAGAGGAGATCGCGGAGGCCATGGCGGAGACGGAGCCGGAATTTCTCGACACCCTGCGCCTCGCCGAGCGCAACATCCGCGAATACCACGAAAAGCAGCTGCGCCAGGGCTACAGCTTCACCCGCCCCGGCGGCGTCGTCATGGGGCAGAAGATCCTGCCCATCGAGCGGGCCGGCCTCTATGTCCCCGCCGGGACCGCGCCCTACCCCTCCACGGTGATGATGGACGCGGTGCCCGCCAGGATCGCGGGCTGCGCGGAGATCATCATGTGCACCCCCTGCGGGAGAGACGGGAAGGTGAACGCCGCCATCCTCGCCGCGGCCAGGATCGCGGGCGTGACGCGCATCTTCAAGGCGGGCGGGGCCCAGGCCGTGGCCGCCATGGCCTACGGCACGGAGTCCATCCCCCGGGTGGACAAGATCGTCGGCCCCGGCAACGCCTATGTGGCGGAGGCCAAGCGCCAGGTCTACGGCCAGGTCTCCATCGACACCATCGCGGGCCCGAGCGAAGTGCTGGTGGTGGCGGATGAAACGGCAAATCCCCGCCATGTGGCGGCGGACATGCTGGCCCAGGCGGAGCACGACGTGCTGTCCTGCTGCGTGCTCGTGACGGACAGCGAAGCGCTTGCGAACAGCGTGCAGGCGGAGATCGAAACCCAGCTCGCCTCGCTTGAGCGCGTCTCGATCGCCCGCCCCTCCATCGACGACAACGGCAAGATCATCCTCGCCGCGGATCTCCGCCGCGCCATGCAGATCGCAAACGCAGTCGCGCCGGAGCATCTGGAGATCTTTGTGGACAACCCCTTCGACTATCTGGACGATGTGAAGAACGCGGGCTCCGTCTTCCTCGGCAAGAACTGCCCGGAGCCCCTGGGGGACTATCTCGGCGGCACGAATCACACCCTGCCCACCACCGGCACGGCGCGCTTCGGAAGCCCCCTCGGCGTGGACGACTTCATCAAGAAGATCCAGTACACCTATTACCCGGCGGAGGCCTTCAAAGCCCTCGCCCCGGAGATCGCGCGCTTTGCGTATAAGGAGGGGCTCACGGGCCACGCCCGCAGCGCCCTCATCCGCCTGGAAGAGGAGGGAGAAGCATGAGCCGCTTTTTCAGCGGGAAATATGACAAGCTCGTCCCCTATACCCCGGGCGAGCAGCCGAGGATCCTGAACCTTGTAAAGCTCAACACCAACGAGTGCCCCTTCCCTCCCTCGGAGAAGGCCCTGCAATACGCCGGGGAGCATACGCGCCCGCTGAACCTCTACTCGGATATCGAGGGCGTCGAAGTGCGAAGGGCCCTGGCGGAGCTCTGCGGGCTCAGGCCGGAAAACCTTATCCTCGGAAACGGCTCGGATGAGATTTTGAACTTCGCCTTCATGGCCTTCTGCGATGAAGCTCACCCCGCCGCCTTCCCGGACATCAGCTACGGCTTCTATCCGGTGTTCGCGGACCTGAACCGCATCCCCTATACGGAGATCCCCCTGCGCACGGGTTTTCGCGTCGCGCCGGAGGACTATTACGGCCTCGGCAGGACGATCTTCATCGCAAACCCCAACGCCCCCACGGGCCTCGCGCTCACACGGGCCGAGGCGGAGGAGATCGTAAAGCGCAACCCCGGAAACGTCGTGGTCATCGACGAGGCCTATGTGGACTTCGGCGGGGAGAGCTGCATCCCGCTTGTGGAGAAGTACGAGAACCTCCTCGTGGTGCAGACCTTCTCCAAGTCCCGCTCCATGGCGGGGGCGCGCCTCGGCTTCGCGGCGGGGAGCGCCGCGCTCATCCGGGATCTCAATACCATCAAGTTCTCCACAAACCCCTACAACGTCAATTCCATGACGCTGGCCCTCGGTCTCGGCGTCCTGATGGACGAGGAGACGACGCGCAAAAACTGCCGCACCGTCATGGAAAACCGGGCCTATACCGTCCGGGAGCTGGAGAGCCTGGGCTTTGAGGTGCTGCCCTCCGCGGCCAATTTCCTCTTCGTGCGGTCCGACAGGATCGGCGGCGGGGAGCTCTATGAAAAACTCAGGGCACGGGCGGTCCTGGTCCGCCACTTTGACAAAGAGAGAATCAAAGACTATAACCGCATCACCGTCGGCACCAGAGAGCAGATGGACATTCTGCTCAAAAACATTCGGGAGATTTTGGAGGATATGCCATGAGAAGCGCCACCATCAGCCGCAAGACCGCCGAGACCGACATCCAGCTCACCCTGAACCTGGACGGCACCGGGGAGAGCGATGTGAACTCCGGCGTCGGCTTTCTCGACCACATGCTCACGCTCTTTGCCCGCCACAGCCGCTTTGATCTGACCATCTCCTGCGTGGGAGACGTCCAGGTAGACGACCACCACAGCGTGGAGGACATCGGCATCTGCCTCGGCCGCGCCGTGCAGGAGGCCTTGGGGGACAAGCGCGGCATCACGCGCTACGGCGACACCGCCCTCCCCATGGACGAGGCGCTGGTCCTCACGGCGGTGGATATCTCCGGCCGGAGCTTCTTGTGCTTTGACCTGCCCATTCCGACCGAGAAGGTCGGGACCTTCGACACCGAGCTCGTGGAGGAATTCTTCACCGCCTTCTGCTCCAACGCGGGCGTCACGCTCCACATCCGGGAGCTCGCCGGGAAGAACAGCCACCACATCATCGAGGGCTGCTTCAAGTCCTTTGCCCGCTCGCTCCGCAAGGCCGTCGCCATCGACCCGGCCTGGGCCGGCGAGCTGCCCAGCACCAAGGGGGTCCTGGGATGATCGCCATTGTGGACTACGGCGTGGGGAACCTCTTCTCGCTGAAGAGCTCCCTCGCCGCGATCGGAGAGGAGACTGTCGTGACCGGGGACGCAGAGCTCCTGCGCCGGGCGGACAGGATCATCCTCCCCGGCGTCGGCGCCTTCGGGGACGCCGCTGAAAAGCTACGGGAGCGCGGACTCGACCGGGTGGTGGTCGGCGAGGCGGAGAGCGGCAAGCCCCTCCTCGGCATCTGCCTCGGCATGCAGCTCCTCTTCGACAGGGGCTTTGAATACGGCGAGCACGCGGGCCTGGGTCTCATCCCCGGGGAGGTGCGCCCCATTGCGGAGCTGATCCCCGCGGAGCTCAAGATCCCGCACATCGGCTGGAACGCCCTGCACTTTACAAAAAAGAAAAGCCCCCTCTTCCGGTATGTCCGGGAAGGGGACTGCGTGTATTTTGTCCACTCCTTCCATGCCGCGAGGTGCGGGGAGGATGTGATCGCCGTGAGCGAATACGGCGCTCCGCTCACCGCCGCCGTACAGCGCGGCAATGTCTGCGGCTGCCAGTTCCACCCGGAAAAGAGCGGGAAGGTGGGCCTCAACATTCTGAGAGCATTCTGCGAATAATCCCTCCCTTTGGAAAAAGGGAGGTGCCCCGAAGGGGCGGAGGGATCGACGCAGAAACGCAGTGCCCTCCTCGCGGCATAGCCGCTGCGGCCTACGCTACAAATGTGCCACCGGCACATTTGCTTAACGCTGCGGGGACCGCTTGCGGTGGAGGGATCGAAGACAGTGCAGGACAGTCGATCCCTCAGTCACCTGCGCAGCATACACAAGTTCTAATACTATTCCTTGATAAGAAGCTTTATTGGATTCCCGAGGAAAATTTGTGCCAGACAAGGCGAAGCCCGCAGAGCATAATGGAGATATATGGTCAAGGGCTTCAACGCAGTATGGCGCAAATTTTGCCGGGAAGACTTAAAGATTTCTATCAAGGGATAGTATAAGGCTCCTTCGTCGCCAAGAACTTGTAGTAAGTGTGCGCACTGGTGCCAGAGGCTGTCTCAAAACGTATAAAAATGCAAAGCCGTAGGGGTCGATCCCCAGATCGACCCGCCGAGCAACATACACTGTTGACAAATGGCGGGCCGATGAGGGCATCGGCCCCTACGACATACATTTTATACAGGGGTTATCTCATTTTGAGACAGCTCCTTATAAGGAAAGGACATCCATATGCTCATTTTTCCCGCCATTGATCTCTATGACGGCAAGGCCGTACGGCTCTACAGGGGCGACTACGCGCAGATGACCGTCTACAGCGAGGACCCGCCCGCCCTCGCCCGGGGCTTTTATGAGATGGGCGCATCCTGCCTCCATCTCGTCGATCTCGAGGGGGCGAAGACAGGGGAGACCCCGAACCTTGACACCGTGCGCCGGATCCGCGCGGCGGCGCCGCTCTTCATGGAGCTCGGCGGCGGCATCCGCGACATGGACACGGCCGCGCGCTGTCTCGACGCCGGCATCGACCGCGTCATCCTCGGCACCGCCGCGGTGACGGACCCGGCTTTTCTGCGGGAGGCCGTGGAGAAGTTCGGGGAGAAAATCGCCGTGGGTGTGGATATCCGAGACGGCAAGGTCGCAATAAAAGGCTGGACGGAGAAGTCCGCCCTCGACGCCTTTGCCTTCTGCCGGGAGCTCCAGACCCTCGGCGTCAAAACCGTCATCTGCACCGACATTTCGAAGGACGGGGCCATGCAGGGCACGAACCGCGCCCTCTACGGAGAGCTGTCCCGGAAGCTCGCCATGCAGATCGTCGCCTCCGGGGGCGTGTCCTCCATCGAGGATGTGAAGGCCCTGCGCGCGCTCGATCTCTACGGCGCGATCATCGGCAAGGCCTGGTATACCGGGGCTGTCGATCTCAAGGAAGCGATGGAGGCGGCGATATGATCACAAAACGCATCATCCCCTGTCTCGACGTACGGGACGGCCGCGTCGTCAAGGGCGTGAACTTTCAGGGCCTGAGCGATGTGTCCTCCCCCGTGGAGCTGGGCAAATTCTACAGCGACAGCGGCGCGGACGAGCTGGTCTTCTACGACATCACGGCCTCCAGCGAGGGGCGGCGGCTCTTCACCGACATCCTCACGGAGGTTGCGCGCACCATCTTCATCCCGCTCACGGTGGGCGGCGGCATCAACACCCTCGACGATTTTGACCGCGTGCTCAAGTGCGGGGCCGACAAGGTCAGCGTGAACTCCGGCGCCATCCGAAACCCGCGCCTCATCTTCGAGGCCGCCAAGCGCTACGGGGACCAGTGCGTGGTCCTCTCGGCGGACGTGAAGCGGGTGGACGGCGTGTTCCGCGTCTTCGCCAGGGGCGGGCGGGAGAACACCGGCATGGAGGCCATCGAGTGGATCAAAAACGGCGTCGCCCTCGGCGCGGGCGAGGTGGTGGTAAACTCCATCGACACCGACGGGGTGAAGCAGGGCTTCGACCTGGAGATGCTCGACGCCGTGTGCAGCGCCGTCTCCGTCCCCGTCATCGCAAGCGGCGGCGCGGGCGGGATCGACGATTTCGTCACGCTCTTCAAAACCCTGCCCCGGGTGGATGCGGGCCTTGCCGCCTCCATCTTCCACTTCGGGGAGGTCACGATCCCGGCGCTCAAGGCCGCGCTCAGGGAAAACAACATCCCGGTCAGAGAGGTGTAACATGGTAAAGATAGAGGAACTGAAATTTGATGAGAAGGGCCTCATCCCCGCCGTCGTGGTGGACTCCGTCACGAAGCGGGTTTTGACGGTCGCGTATATGAACCGCGAGAGCCTGCGGATCTCGATGGAGAAGGAGCTCACCTGCTTCTGGTCCCGCTCCCGGCAGGAGCTCTGGCTCAAGGGGGAGACCAGCGGGAACTTCCAGCACATCGTCTCCATCACGGCAGACTGCGACAGGGACGCCCTCGTCGTGGTCGTGGAGCCGGAGGGCCCCGCCTGCCATCTCGGCACCTTTTCCTGCTTTGAAAACCCCGTCTGGCAGAGCGAGACGCGCCATGAATTCTCTCTCGAGGGGCTCTATCAGCTCCTTGAAGGCCGCAAGCGCGACATGCCCGAGGGGTCCTATACCAGCTATCTGTTCGAGAAGGGCCTCGACAAGATCCTCAAAAAAGTGGGGGAGGAGTGCACCGAGGTCATCATCGCCGGCAAGGCGGAGGACAGGCGCGAGACGGTCTATGAGATCGCGGATCTCGCCTACCATGTGATGGTCCTCATGGTGGAGGCCGGCATCAGCGTGGAGGATATCCACAGAGAGCTCGCCTCCCGCCACATCATCGACCACAAGGTCAAGCAGGAGAAAATGACATGACTTCGATTTCAAACACGGTTTGAAATCGAGTTTTGCAGCTCTCTGCGCGCACACGCTTGCGACGCGAAGCTATTCCTTTAGGGCGGGGGACGCTCGCACACTTGAGAGCTGAGCGGTGTTTTTCGCGAGGTACACGCCCCGCGAAAAACGGATTTGATTATTCGCTCCGCGAAAGAAAACGTTTTGGAGAGGAAAGGGACATGAACAAGATCAAAACCGTCGGCGTCGTGAGCCTGTCGAGCGGCATCCTCGGCGAGAGCTTTATGAAGCACGAGCTGGATCTCGGACTGCGGCGCATGGAGGCGCTCGGCCTCGGGGTGAAGTTCACGAACAACGCCCTGCGCGGCACGGACTATCTGCAAAAGCACCCCGAGGCCCGGGCCGCCGATTTTATCGAGGCCTTCCGCGACCCGGAGATCGACCTCATCATGACCGCCATCGGCGGGGATGATACCTACCGCCTGCTGCCGTATCTCTTCGATCACGGCGAGCTTGCCGCGGCGGTGCGGGAAAACCCCAAGCCCTTCCTCGGCTTCTCGGACACCACCACAAACCACCTCATGCTCCACAAGCTGGGACTGCCGAGCCTCTACGGCCAGGCCTTCATCACAGAGCTCTGTGAGCTGGATGCCGAGATGCTGCCCTACTCCCGCAGGTGCTTTGAGGAGCTCATCGAAACCGGCCGCATCGCGGAGATCAGGCCGAGCCCCCTCTGGTACGAGAGCCGCACGAGCTTCGGCCCGGATCAGCTCGGCGTAGCGGCGGTCTCCCATCCGAACGGCGGCTTTGAGCTTCTGCAGGGCGCGCCGCGCTTCCGGGGCAAAATCCTCGGCGGCTGCATCGACACGATCTTCGACTGCTTCGACCCCGGGCGCTATGCCGACTCCCCGGCCCTCTGCGAGAAGTACGGCCTCTTTCCCCCGGCGGAGGACTGGCAGGACCGCATTCTGCTGCTGGAATCGAGCGAGGAGAGGCCGAGCCCCGAAAAGTACCGGGCGGCCCTTGAGCATCTCAAGGCGCGGGGCGTATTCCGGGCGGTCAGCGGCGTGCTCGTCGGAAAGCCCCAGGACGGGGTGTACGACGCGGAGTACCGGGCGCTCCTCCGAGAGGTCATCGACGACCCCGAACTCCCCGTCGTCTGCAACATCCCCGTCGGCCACGCCATGCCCCGCTGCATCCTCCCCTTCGGCGTCGACGCCCTGGTGGACACGGAGCGGCAGAGGATCACATTCTGCTGAACAGGTATGAAAAAAGGCTGATTCGTTTTTACGAATCAGCCTTTTCGTGTGTGAGGGATATCAGGCGGCGGGCTTGAAGGTCTGGATCGCGAGCATCAGAATGGCGCTGACGGTGGTGTTGTCATCGCCCTCCAGGGCGCTGCTGTGGTACGTGACGACGGAGCCGTCCTCCAGATCCTCGGCGAAGTACACGTCGCGGACAATCGCACCGGAGTCCGGGCTCGTGAAGGTGTAGGAGAAGCCCTTGATCTCACGGCCCTCAATGCTGAAGGGAACCTCGGTGGGAGCGGTCTGGATGGCGTCGCCCAGCTCTGTGCGGGCGCCGTCCGCCTGGGCGGCGAGGTACTCGAGCGCGCTGCCCACGTTCTCCACGCCGTTGATCTCCTTCTCCATCAGACCGACGGTGCAGTAGGGGATCCCCTCGTCCATGCCGGCGTTGATGATGATGCTGCCGCCGGGCAGCTCATTGGCCACATACTTGCTGTCGTAATCGAAGCTGAAGCCCTTGGCCTGGCTCACGATCGTGTGGACGCCGGAATCAGGCTCGACCCCCTTGGGCTCGGGCGTGGGCTCCGGAGTAGGCTCGGGCGTCGGCTCGGGCGTGGGTTCGGGCGTCGGCTCCGCAGCGACCGCAGGCGTCGGCTCCGTCGGGGCGGGCGTGGTCTCCGGCTTCTTCGCGCAGGCGGACAGGGCAAACAGCATGACTATAACAAGGGCCAGCGCAATGATCCTGTTTTTCATATTTGCTTCCTCTTTCATGT
The DNA here is from genome assembly GCA_946184165.1 of uncultured Clostridia bacterium. Taxonomy (GTDB): domain Bacteria; phylum Bacillota; class Clostridia; order Oscillospirales; family Oscillospiraceae; genus Limivicinus. The sequence goes on from CAMHEN010000042.1 coordinate 12,692, forward strand.
TGGTATTATACACAGGGGTCTGTATACGAAGATTATTGTAAACCATCTCCAGGCGTTTGTCAAAAGAATTTCGCGGATTCCCGAAAAAAATAAAAACGATCCCCCTTTCCAGCCGCTGGAAGAGAGCGTATACTGCAGACAGACAATTTCGCCGCCCGCCGCGGGAACATTTTTCCGTGCGGCGCGTCTCAAAGGTGATTAAATAAGAGGGGAGAGCTTTCTATGCTGTACCGCAAAAAAATCATGGGACTTCTGCTCGCGCTGCTGCTGCTTGCATCCCTGACGGGCACCGCCTTTGCCGAGGGCGGGGATGCGGAGCCCCGCATCGTGGACGCCGCCACGGCGGAGGAGCTCCTGGCCGCCATCGCGCCGAACACTGCCATCCGCCTCACCGGCCGCAGCTACGACCTCACCAGAGCAAAGGGCTACGGCGTTTTCGGCAGCAAGTACTATCGCTGGAACGAGATCTATGACGACGGTTATGAGCTCGTGATCGAAGGCGTGGAGGGACTCACGATCCAGGCGGCGCGGACAGGCGCGGAGATCGTCACGGTGCCGCGCTACGCCTGCGTGATGAGGTTTGTGGACTGCGCGGATGTGACGCTCGAGGGTTTTACCGCCGGACACACCGAGGGGGCGGGCTACTGCACGGGCGCGGTGATCAATATGACCGACTGCCGGAACATGCGCGTTGTGAACTGTGATCTCTACGGCTGCGGCACCTACGGCCTGGAGCTGGAGCGCTGCAGGGGCGTGCACGTCGAAAACACCGTCATCCGCGACTGCAGCTACGGCGCGCTCAGCGGGGCGAGCTGCTCGGATCTGCTGCTGGACGACTGCATGGTCCACGGCATCGAGGGCTACGGCGGCGTCTTCAGCCTGCGGGCGAGTCACGACTGTGCCATCATCAACTCCGATGTGCGCGACTGCAGCTCCACCAGTCTCGTGGAGCTCAACTCCGTGAAAAACTGTTATCTCGGCGGCTGTGAGATCCGCTCCAACAGCTTTACGGGCATGTTCTACTGCGCGGTCTATCCCCTGGTGGTGGAGGGCTGCGCCTTTGAGAACAACCACAGCGAGTCCTGGTATGTTGACACCTGGCAGCGGAGCGAGCGCGTTGTGGACCCCAAGGGCGATATCGTCTATGAGGGGACGCTCGAGAGCCTTGCGCGTCTGCCGCATGTGACCTGGAGCGCCCCCGAGGAGACGGAGGTCTCCCTCACCGCGCCCGCGGTTTCCGAGGACGGGATGGTCCATGTCCGCACCGTGGACGAGCTTCTGGCCGCCATCGGGTCCGACACCGCGATCTGGCTGGAGGACGGCGTATACGATCTCAGCGATGCGTCGGGCTACGGCTCCTACGACGGCGAGAACTGGTACTGGATGAGCTGCTACGACGGACCGGGCCTTGTGATCCGGGGCGTCGAGAATCTCACGATCCAGGGGGCGGGACCCCACCGGGCCCGCATCGTGGCGGAGCCGCGCTACTGCGAGGTGCTGAGCTTCGAGGGCTGCACGGGCGTCACGCTCCGGGGCTTCACCGCGGGGCATACCGAGAATATCCAGGCCGGCGAGTGCGCGGGCGGCGTGCTGAATTTCCAGGACAGCCGGGATGCGGTGATCGAGGACTGCTCCCTCTTCGGCTGCGGCACCATCGGGATCACGGCCATGAACTGCCGCGATATGCGCCTCGTCCATACCGAGATCCACCACTGCACGTCCGGTGCGGTGTTCTTCTACGGCAGCAGCGACATCGCCATGGAGGGCTGCAACGTCCATGACATCGGCAGCGACTCCTACACGGGCGCGTATCAGATCTACGACAGCAGAAACATCACCGCCGACGGACAGCCCATCCCGGAGACTGCCTGGTAAAATAATCCCCCGGTCATCGACCGGGGGATATGCTTTACGAAAAATCCAAATCCGTCACGCCGAAGTACTTCTCCGCAAAGTCCACCCGCTCCACGCGGAACTCCTTGCCGCGGAGGTACTCGAGACAGCCCGCGTCCGTGGGGAAATCGAAGCGCAGCCGATAGGAATAGAGCGCCTGACCCTTCTCGTCGAAGCCCTTGTTGAAGCGCTCGCTCCCGTATTTCCCGTCCCCCAGCAGGGGCCAGCCCGCGTGGGCCATCTGGGCGCGGATCTGGTGGGTGCGGCCCGTGAGCAGGCGGCACTCCACCAGCGCGAGGGGGCCGCTGCTTTTCAGCGTGCGGTACTCCGTCACGGCGGTCCTGGCCCCGGGCTCGGGCCTGTCTTTCACGAAGACCTGGTTTTTCTTCGCGTCCTTGAAGAGAAAATTCTCAAGCCTCCCCGCGGGGGGCTTCGGTCTGCCCTGCACGGCGCAGAGATAATATTTCTCAATTTCCCGGCCGCGGATCTTGTCGTTCAGGATGCGGAGAGCCTCCGCGTTTTTCGCCGCGATGACGATGCCGCCGGTGTTGCGGTCAATGCGGTTGCAGAGAGCCGGGGCGAAGGCGTTCTCCTCCTTCGGCCGCCACTCGCCCTTCTGCGCCATGTAGGCCTGGACGTTTGCGATGAGGGTGTTATAATCCCAGACCCCCGCGCTGTGGCAGAGGACGCCGGGTTTCTTGTCCAGCAGCAGGATGTTCTCATCCTCGTACACGATCGTGAGGCGCGGCGTGCCCACCTTGAGGTAAGAGTTCTCCTCCCGCGGCTTTTCAAAAAACTCATCGTTGATGTAGAGCTGCACCGTGTCGCCCTCGCTGAGCCGGGCGTCGCGCCTGGCGCCCCTGCCGTTGAGCTTGATGCGCTTGAGGCGGATATACTTCTGCAGCAGCGACTCCGGCAGCAGGGGGACGGCCTTGCCCACAAAACGGTCCAGACGCTGCCCCGCGTCGTTCTGCCGGATGGAAAACTCTTTCATTTGACCAAAAAATCCCCTTCCAGCCCACGAATTTTTTGCATTATACTATAAAAAAATAGTGTTGACAAGTCTTGTCAAGTAATCTAT
>CAMHEN010000043.1 GCA_946184165.1 uncultured Clostridia bacterium
GGCGGCGTGCGCGGCGGCGGCGGCGTGCGCGGCGGCGGTGGCGGGCGCAGATCCTGCGGCTCCGGCAGGCGGGTCACCCGGCCTGTGTTGCCCTCATAGCGGTTGATCATGGCCGCCCTCCCCCATCATGAGCCGCGCGATTTTCGCCATGCGGGCGAGCTTCATCGCCCGGTCCAGCTTGCCCCGGCGCTTGTCGGAGAGATACGGCTCCATTGCCCGGAGCAGCGCCTGTTCCCGCCCGCCGTCTCCGCCGGTCTTCATCACGCTCCCCAGCTTCTGCAGAAGGCCGGCGTCAAACCCCGGCTCTCCCGGCGGCGCGGCGGGCGGCGTCTCCTGATCCTCCCCGCCCATGAGCGACCGGGCCAGCCCCGCGATCTTCTCCATCTGCTTCGGGTCCGAGAGGATGCTGTTCAATTGGTCCTCCAGCTCGCTCATATCCATCACCTCCCGCCGGACGCACGATCTATTTCATCAGATTTTGGATCCCCTCGGCAAGGCGCTTGCCCTCCTCCGTAGACAGGACCGAGCCCAGCATGCGCCGCAGGGCGTCCCCGTCGCCCTCCTTCGCGGCCCGCTCCAGTTTCTTCGTGTCCAGCATGGCGGCGAGGCGCGCCCCATCCTCCGACTCGGCCAGGGCCTGAAGCTCCCGGGTCTTGCCGCGCCGCTCCAGTTCTCTCCCGAGCTGTTCAAAATTCTGCATGGATAACCACCTCAAATCCGGATTCGATTGCGAATATTGGCCGCGCTTGACATTCGCGGCCGTCGCCCCTATTATATTCACCGCAGGGCAAAATGATGAACGGAGGCGGAGATATGCTGAAAGCGGCGGTTTTTTCGGACAGCCACAGCAACAACTTTCCCATGCTGGAGGCGGCGAGGGAATCGGGAGCGGATGTGTTCATCCATCTGGGTGACCATGACCGGGACGCAGTGCTGCTGCGGCAGGCTTTCCCGGAGAAGACGGTCTACTCCGTCTGCGGCAACTGCGACTATGACCCCCTGGCTCCGGAGCGGCTGGTGGTCCAGCTCGGACCTGTGCGGGCCTTTCTCACCCACGGGCACCTCTACGGTGTGAGCCGCTGGCAGTGCGACTCGATCGCTTACGCCGCGGAAGAGGTGGGCGCGCGCCTCGCCCTCTTCGGCCATACCCACAGCCCGGTCTATGAACAGCTCGGCGGCGTCACGGTCGTGAATCCAGGCACCGCAGGCCGCGGGCGGGAGCTCAGCTGGGCTCTTGTCACGATCTTCGATAACGGCGCCATCGCCTGCGAGATCAGGAAGATGAACGGATAAAACTGCCCCGGCAATTCGTATCAAGCGGTACGATTTTGCCGGGGTATTTCTTATCCTATTGTCAGCTCTTCCCAGTTCCCCGTGACACGGATGCCGCGGGCCTTCAGGAGCTCTGCGGTGACGCCGTCGCCGGGGATGAGCGTGCCGGTGAAGCTGCCGTCGTAGATCGTCCCGCTGCCGCAGGAGGGGCTCCGGCTCTGGAGCAGGGCCGCTTCGATCCCATAGCGCCGCGCGAGCCGCAGCGCGGTCTCCGCGCCTTTTCGATACTCCTCCGTCACGTCCCTTCCCTTACAGCTCACAACGCGATCTCCCCGGCGTTCGCTGGGGTCCCGCGGGGTGGGCAGGCCGCCCGCCGCCTCGGGGCACACCGGGATCAGGCGATAGTGTCGGCGCAGCCGCTCCAGCGCCTCCGCTGGAAGGCGGTTGCTGCCGCCGCTGTATTTGCAGGGGAAGCCCAGCAGGCAGGCGCTGATGAGCAGGGGCTTCATGCGTCCGCCTCCAGCGCTTCGAGGGCCGCGTCATAGGCCGCCTTCGTGCGTGCGTCAAAGCAGACCATGCGCACAAGCTCGATCTCCGGATGGTCGCGCAGGTAGACCGCAATGGTGCCGACGGCGATCCGGGACGCCCTGTCCAGCGGGAAGTGATAGACTCCGGTGCTGATAGAGGGGAAGGCCACCGTGCGGCAGCCGTATTCGCCTGCCAGGCACAGGCAGCTTAGATAGCAGGAGGCCAACAGCTCCTCCTCATCGTTCTGCCCGCCGTGCCAGACGGGACCCGGGGTGTGCAGGACATATTTGGCCGGCAGGCGGTAGCCCTTCGTGATCCTGGCCTCCCCGGTGGGGCAGCCATGCAGCGTGCGGCACTCCGCCAGAAGCTCCGGCCCCGCGGCACGGTGGATGGCTCCGTCGACCCCGCCGCCGCCCAGAAGCGTGGTGTTGGCGGCGTTCGCGATGGCGTCCGTCTGCTGCTTTGTGATATCTCCCTGAACGATCTCGATGCGAGACATGGCAAAACCTCCGTTTTTTATCGATTGCGAAACGCCGGATCTCATGCGAGCGTGAAAACAGACACGTATTGCGGGGGCTTCACATGGGTCGTAAAAAACATATCCATGGAGGAGACAAAATCCTCAAGCCCGTCGTTGACGTTGAAGAAGCGGAAGGCCTCCCCTACCCGGATGAACGAGATAAAGTGCGGCACGCCCGCCTCCGTATAGCGCAGGATCCCTGCGCGGCAAGTCTGTGCGGCCGGCAGCGCCTTTTCGATCCCCTCATGCTCCTGCATGGCGGGGACGTGTTTTTTGAGATAGGCCCGCATGACGGGCATGGTGGTCGGGCCGGGGATGCGCAGGGAGTGCATCCGGTCCATCTCGTGCATCACGGCGTCGAAACGGACGCCGGAACCCAGATAGTGCAGGATGTTGTAGGCTGCGATCCAGCCGCAGCCGTTGTCGCTCGCGGGTATGGTGCGATATTCGTATTCGTCAAAATAATCCTGGTCGATGATATATCCGTCGTCGGAAAAGCCGTCCATTGCTTTCCCCTTCCCAAATGTGTTCAAAATCAGGATCGGGGCAGCTTTGCCGCCCCAATCACATCCATGTAAGTGTCTTATTCGGTTGCGCGGCTCGCGTAATAGTCGGAGTAGTCCGCGCCCTGGGAGGTCGGCTGGAAGTCGCCGGTGAGCTTGGTCATGACGCGCAGGTACTCCTTGGAGTCCGTCTCATAGGGCGTGGGGCAGTAGTCGTTGTAGTTCTGGGCGTTGGTGTTCGCGCCCTCGATATTGCTGCTGACGCAGCAGGGGATCACATCAAAGCCCACGGGAGTGAGCGCTCCGTCCGCCCCTCTCTGGAGACGGACCTGGAAGATGGCAGTGTCCGGGTCCTTGGGCATGGTGCTGCCGCCGAAGGTCCAGTTGCCGCAGCTGTAGAGGATGAGGCCGCCGCCGTACATCTCGATGGGCTGCAGACAGTGGGAGTGGCTGCCGTAGATCACATTTGCCCCCGCGTCGATGCAGGCGTGGGCCAGGTCAATCTGCGCCTTGTTGGGGCTGTAGTAGAGCTCCTGCCCCCAGTGGAAGGCGCAGATGATGAACTCGGCCCCGTCGCTGCGGAGCTGCCGGACGGCGTTGACCGCCTTGGTCTGGTTGGGCGCGAGGTCCGTGCCGGAGCAGTAGACGCCGAGGCGCAGGCCGTTCGGGGTGGTGACGATCTGGGCCTCCCCCTCCTTGCCGAAGAGAACGCCATGGGCCTCCAGCGCCGCATAGGTGCTGTCCGCGCCGGCCTGATAGCAGTCCATCATGTGGTTGTTCGCCGTGGTGACGAAGTCCACGCCGCCCTCGTTGAAGATCTCCGCATACTCGGTGGGGGCGCGGAAGGGAAAGACCACCTGGGTGTAGTCATAGGTCAGGTTGGGGTTGTCCGTGAGGGTGCACTCGCAGTTGGCGAAGGTGTACTCGTCATCGGCGAAGAACTGGAGCGTGTTGGAGAATGGGTAGGCGTAATCCTCCCCCATCACGCCGGCAAAGCCCGCCGGGTGGTACTGGTAGTTCTGATTGGACCAGAGCGTGCAGTCGCCCACGAAGGAGAGCACATACTCCTTAGATGGCTCGGGCGTCGGCTCCGGCGTGGGTGCGGGCGTCGCCTCGGACGAAGGGGCCATGGTGGGCGCCGTGGTGGGCGCCATGGTCACAGGCACATAAACCGCGCTCCCGCCCGGGGTATTGGCGTAGGTCTGCGCCGTATCCGCCGGTCTCAGGCGCGAGGCGGTGAGCATGGGCGTCTCGATGCGGAGCTTCTCCAAAAACAGCAGCTCCACGACCAGCAGCAGCACACATGTGATCTTCAGAAAATTCTTCATTCTCTCTCTGTCCTTATATATGTCAATTTCGATTGCGAACACGGTTCGCAATCGAGTACTCGCGCTTATCGCGCACGGCGGACTGTTACACGCCGCGCTTGGTCGGCGCGAGGCCTCACTTTGTTCGGCTCAGGGAGTTTTTGAGGCGGCAAAGCTGCCTCAAAAACATATTTTGTATTTAAATTCAAAAAATCCGTTTGACGACCGGCAGCTTCTTCCCGGCGAGGGCGATCGCAAAGCACAGGGCCGCGAGCAGGAGGAAAAAGCCCAACAGCGACAGGACCGGGGCCTTCGGTGTGACGCGGAATCCGAAGCGCTCGATCCCCTCGATCACGAGGGGGTGGATGAGGTATACGCCGAGCGTCGCCTCCGAGAGGGCGGCGATGGCGTCTCGACGGCGGAAGCCGTGATCCTTCAGCGCGAGGAAGAAGCTGAAGGCGGCCGTGGCCTGCAGAAAGCTCGGCAGGGAGAAATAGCTGAAAAGCCAGCCGTCCGCGGCGCTCCTCGTCTCGGAGTACCAGCGGTTGCCCCGGGCGGCGAGCAGCGTCACCCCCGCATATACGAGCGGGGCCAGCCACAGGGTCTTCTTCGGCATCCGCAGGGCGGCGAGACGCCACCCCCAGACAGCATAACCCAGATATGGCAGGTAGTCAAGGCTGAAATTCTGTGTAAAGCGGTAGAGAATGGGGGCGGGGTCCGGCGTGAGATTGCAGTTGGCGAGCACGATCCCCAGGCCGAGGAAGAGAGCCGTGAGGTACCGCCCGTCGAGCCCGCCGCGGTGCAGGGCTGCATGGAGCGGCGGAAGGAACAGACAGCAGAGCGCCATCGCCGGCAGGAACCACATGTGGTAGTGCCCGGAGACGACGGCGAGGACAAATTCCCGCCCGAAGGAGAGCGTACCGCCGAAGACGCGCAGCAGCGCATAGAACAGCGACCAAAGATAGAAAAGCCCTGTCAGCCGGAGGGGATGGCGCAGCAGGAAGCGGCGCAGATCCAGCCTTTCCCGGGAGAGAAGCAGCGCTCCGCTCAGCATGAAGAAGAGCGGCACCCCGCCCCGCACGGCCGTGCTGATGATGTTCAGCACCCGGAAGGCCGGACCCTCCAGCGGGACCGCGTGATAGATGTCGGCCCCGGCATGGATCATCAGGACCGCGAGGCAGCCGAAGATGCGGCAGAGGTCAAGTTCCGTTCTTCTCATAGGCTGCCGCCTCCTGCTTCAATAAGTTTCACTTTCTCAGGGCGCTTGAGCTGCTTGATGTGCCACTCCCGGCTGCGGGCTTCATGCTCGGTCTCGAAGCACTCGGTATACACGAGCCGCACCGGCAGGCGGGAGCGGGTATACTTGCAGCCCCTGCCGGAGGCGTGGGATTCCATGCGCTTTTCAAGATCGTTTGTCCAGCCGGTGTAGAGACTTCCGTCCCCGCAGAGGAGGATGTAGACATACTGTCCGTCTTTCATCTCTGAACCTGCCGGATGCTCTTTTCAAACTTGCTGCGCGGGCCCATGACCTCGTGCCCGCAGCCGAGGCAGCGCAGCTTGAAATCCGCCCCCGTGCGCAGCACCTGCCACTGTTTGGCCCCGCAGGGGTGCGCTTTTTTCATGGTGAGGACGTCGCCGACCTGAATGTCCATTATTTCTTGATCTCCTCCCAATAGCGCTTTGCCGCCTGCTCGGTCTTGTTGTCGCCGTATTCATAATATTTCACGTTCCGGAGGGCGTCCGGCAGGTACTGCTGGCGCACCCAGTGGTTCGGATAATCGTGGGGATAGAGGTAGCCCTGTTCCCGCTCAAAGCCAGTTCCGTCGGCGTGCACATTCTGAAGCTCCCGCGGGATGGGGCCGGTGCGCCCGGCTTTCACGTCTGCAATGGCCCGGTCGACAGCCATGACGCCGGTGTTGGATTTGGGCGCGGTAGCGAGCAGGATGCAGGCCTCCGCGAGCGGCAGCTTCGCCTCCGGGATGCCGAGCTGGAGCGCAGAGTCCACACAGGCTTTCACGATGGGCACCGCCTGAGGATACGCGAGTCCCACATCCTCGCTCGCCGAGCAGAGGATGCGGCGGCAGGCGCCGATCAGATCCCCGACCTCCAGAAGCCGCGCGAGATAGTGGAGCGCCGCGTCCGGATCCGAGCCGCGCAGAGATTTCATCAGGGCAGAGAGGATATCAAAATGCTCGTCCCCGTCCCGATCATAGCGCATGGCGCTGCGCTGGGAGATGGCTTTCGCGTCTGCAAGAGTGACGATCCCGCCCTCCGAGGCGGAGAAGAGCAGTTCTACCGCGTTGATGGCCTTGCGCACGTCGCCCCCGCAGGCTGCGGCGATGTGCTCCGCGACGCCGGCCTCGAGCTGAAGCGGCGTGTCCCGCCGGGCGTTCAGGATCTCCACCGCGCGCAGGGCCGCCTTCTTCACGTCGGCCGCCTCGATGGATTTGAACTCAAACACCGTGGAGCGGCTCAGGATGGCGTTGAAAACCGTGAAGTAGGGGTTTTCCGTGGTGGAGGCGATAAGCGTGATGCGCCCGTCCTCGATAAACTCCAGCAGGGACTGCTGCTGCTTTTTGTTGAAGTACTGGATCTCGTCCAGGTACAGCAGCACCCCGCCGGGAGTAAGGAAGGTGTCCAGCTCGTCGATGATGCGCTTGATGTCCGCAATGCCCGCAGTGGTGGCGTTGAGCTTTCGGAGGGAGCGGTTGGTGCGCCGGGCGATGATGCGGGCCACAGTGGTTTTCCCTGTGCCGGAGGGGCCGTAGAAGATCATGTTGGGGATCTGCCCGCTCTCCACGATGCGGCGCAGAAGGCCCCCGCGCCCGAGGATATGCTGCTGTCCCACCACGTCGTCCAGGGAATCGGGACGGATCTCATCGGCAAGCGGCTGATACACGGCGTACACACCTCCCGAACAAACATAACAGAATAATAGAATAAGTATAACACCATCGGGCGCATTTGTAAAAAGAATTCTTGGGCAACGCCGCATAATTCGAAAAAGCCGTCACAGAGACGCACAATGGCTGGACTTTTCGGATCTGCTGCGATATAATGTAACAACTTGCGTATAAGCGGAGAAACATTCATTCTCCTGTGTACGTGACAGTCAAAAGGAGATCCATCATGCGAAAAAGAAAAATCAAAGCCCTCGTGTTTCTTGTAACATTTCTGCTGGTGATGGCCGCGGCCGTTGCCCTGCTGCTGAATATGGAGTCTGAGCGCAGAGAGGTCGAGCAACTCGGCTACGACCCCTACGCCGCGGCGCCGTCGCCCACGGTCCGGCCCGCCCCGACGCCTGCGCCCGTGTCTACCATCATGCCTACCCCGGCGCCGACGCCGGTCCCAACGCCTGCACCCACCCCGGCGCCGACGCCGGTCCCGACGCCCGCCCCCACGCCGACACCGGTCCCCTACGGAGAGGTCATCGGTTCGGGCAGCTTTCGCTCCGAGACCGGCGTGCCGCTGAACGTGCGCGCCGACTGGGTCGCCCAGGCGCTGGACGCGGGCACCGTACGGGTCCGGGTGGATGTATATCTGGAGTCCTACTCCCTCCAGATCGCCGCCTCCCGCAACGCCGTGAACGTAAGCGTGGGCGACAGCTATCAGTCCGCGGACACGCCGACGGTGGAGCTGGAGGACAATGTCAATCTCCATGCCACGCACATCGCCTCCACCGAACATATCATCCCGCTCTATGACGGGGAGTCCCGCAGCTTCCCGGTGCAGGTGCAGTACATATTCCGCGGCACCTATTTCAAACGCGACATCGACACCATCGAGTGCGGCGGTCCGATCAGTCTCGCAAGGTAAACCCACGCAGTCCCGCTTCACTCGCCGTCTCCCCCGACGGGAGCGCAGAAATCCGAGAGGTGATACCAATGAGAACACCCGAACAGATACAGGAGATCGTCCGTCTCCTGCTGGCGGAGTATCCGGAGGCCGCCTGCTCGCTGGACTGGGGAAAGGATTACGAGCTGCTGTTTTCCGTGCGCCTCGCCGCCCAGTGCACCGACGAGCGGGTCAATCAGATCACGCCCGCCCTCTTTGCCCGCTTCCCCACGCTGGAGGCCTTTGCCGGGGCCGATGTGGCGGAGGTGGAGAAGTACGTCCACTCCTGCGGCTTTTTCCGCGCGAAGGCGCGGGACATCGTGGCCTGCTCTCAGGTGCTGCTGGAAAAGTATAACGGGGAGCTGCCCCGCACGATGGAAGAGCTCACCGCCCTGCCCGGCGTCGGGCGCAAGACCGCAAATCTCATCCTCGGCGATGTGTTCAAGGTCCCCGGCTCCACGGTGGTGGACACCCACTGTATCCGGCTTTCAAACCGTATGGGCCTCGTGGATGATCTGAAGGACCCCGTAAAGATCGAGATGGAGCTCAGGAAGATCCTGCCGCCGGAGAGCTCCTCCGACTTCTGCCACTGTCTGGTCCTCCACGGCAGGGCCGTCTGCGACGCGAGAAAGCCCAACTGCGAAGCCTGCTGCGTCCGGCATTTGTGCCGGCACTTCTCGGGGTAACAGCTTCGATCAAGAGTCAGGGACTCTTGATCGAGATTTGAATGATTTTTCGCATGAGCGAAAAACTCTGCGAGGCATAAAAGGAGATCATATATGAAAGCCATCGTCAGCGTATTTGCGCAGGACAGCAAGGGCATTATCGCCTATGTGACGCGCCTGCTGGCCGAAAAGGAGATCAACGTCCTCGACATCAGCCAGACGCTGATGCAGGAGTTTTTTGCCATGATCATGCTGGTGGACCTGTCTGACTGCGAGCTGTCCTTTACCGAGCTCAGCCGCTTCCTCCAGGAGAAGGGGCAGGAGCGGGGTCTGGATATCCACATTCAGCGGCAGGATATATTCGACGCTATGCACAGGGTCTGAGGTGCGGCCATGAGCTATCTTCTCAACAGCGGCGAAATCCTGCAGACCATTCAGATGATCAGCCAGCAGCATCTGGACGTGCGTACCATCACCATGGGCATCAGTCTTCTGGACTGCGCGGACCCGGATCTCGGGCGCTGCTGCGGCAAGATCTACGACAAGATCTGCCGCTGCGCCGGGAACCTGGTGCAGACCGGCTGCGACATTGAAAACGAGTTCGGCATCCCCATTGTGAATAAGCGCATCTCTGTGACGCCCATCTCTCTCGTGGCGGCGTCGTGCGAAGCGGAGGACTATGTCCCCATCGCCCGCACGCTCGACCGGGCGGCAAAGGCCACCGGGGTGAACTTCATCGGCGGCTTTTCGGCCCTCTGCCAGAAGGGCTTTACCGAGAGCGACCTGAAGCTCATCCTCTCCCTGCCCGAGGCGCTGAGCGAGACGGAGCTCGTGTGCGCGAGCGTCAATCTCGCCTCCACGCGGGCGGGTATCAACATGGACGCCGTGGCCCTCATGGGCAGGATCATCAAGGAGACCTCGGAGCGCGGGCCCATGGGCTGCGCGAAGCTCGTGGTCTTCGCGAACGCCGTGGAGGATAACCCCTTCATGGCGGGCGCCTTCCACGGTGTGGGCGAGCCGGAGACCGTCATCAACGTGGGCGTGTCCGGCCCGGGCGTCGTGGCCCACGCGTTGAAGGAGTGCCGGGGCGAGAGCTTTGACGTGGTGGCTGAGACCATCAAAAGGACCGCCTTCAAGATCACCCGTATGGGCGAGCTTGTGGCGCAGGAGGCCTCCCGCCGACTCGGGGTGCCCTTCGGCGTGGTGGATCTGTCCCTGGCCCCCACCCCCGCCATCGGCGACAGCGTGGCGGAGATTCTGGAGATCATGGGGCTCGAGCGCTGCGGCGGACATGGGACCACGGCGGCGCTGGCGCTTCTCAACGACGCGGTCAAAAAGGGCGGCGTCATGGCCTCCTCCCACGTGGGCGGGCTCTCCGGCGCGTTTATCCCCGTGTCCGAGGACGCGGGCATGATCGCCTCCGCCCGGGAGGGGACGCTCTGCCTCGACAAGCTCGAGGCCATGACCTGCGTCTGCTCCGTGGGGCTTGACATGATTGCGGTCCCCGGTGACACGGAGGCCGACACCATCGCCGCTGTTATCGCCGACGAGGCCGCCATCGGTATGGTCAACAACAAGACCACCGCCGTGCGCATCATCCCCGTGAAGGGCAAAACCGTGGGCGACAGTGTGGACTTCGGCGGGCTTCTGGGCTCCGCGCCCATCATGCCGCTGCACGGGGGCAGCGCATCCGAATTCATTGCGCGCGGCGGGCGCATCCCCGCCCCGCTGCACAGTCTGAGGAATTGAGATATGAAGCTGAGTGAACTGAAGCCGGGCAAATCGGCCCGCGTGACCGTCATTGGGGGCGAGGGCGCCCTGCGGCAGCATTTTCTGGATATGGGTCTCATCCCCGGCGTGGAGGTGACGATGATCCAGCTCGCCCCCATGGGGGACCCCATGGAGCTGCGCCTGCGGGGATATGAGCTCACGCTGCGCGTTGCTGACGCGGAGAAGATCGAGATTACCGAGGCGGCTGCGCTACCGGAACCCGCCCACGGGGAGAACGCGCACAGGCCCGCCGACCATCCCGGTCTCGGCGAGGAGGGCAAGTTCCACCCCAAGGGCACGGGCAACCCCCTCCCGGAGGGGACGACGCTGAGCTTTGCCCTGGTGGGCAACCAGAACAGCGGCAAGACCACGCTCTTTAACCAGCTCACGGGCTCCAACCAGCACGTGGGCAACTTCCCCGGCGTGACGGTGGACCGCAAGGACGGCGTCATCCGCGGGCACGCGGACACCTCCATCACGGACCTGCCGGGCATTTACTCCATGTCCCCCTATACGAGCGAGGAACTGGTGTCCCGCGACTTTGTGCTGAAGTCAAAGCCCAAAGCCATCATCAACATCGTGGACTCCACGAATATCGAGAGAAATCTCTATCTCACGATGCAGCTTCTGGAGATGAACGTGCCGATGGTCATCGCCCTCAACATGATGGACGAGCTGACCGGCAACGGCGGCACCGTGGATGTAAACCGCATGGAGTCCATGCTGGGGGTGCCGGTGGTGCCCATCTCGGCTGCCAAAAACCACGGCGTGGACGAGCTTGTGCGCCACGCGGTGCATATCGCGAAATACCGGGAAAAGCCTCTGCGCCAGGATTTCTGCAGCGCGGAGGATCACGGGGGCGCTGTGCACCGGGCCCTGCACGCGGTGAGCCATCTCATCGAGGACCACGCCGAGCGCGCGGAGCTGCCCATCCGCTTTGCGGCCTCCAAGCTCATCGAAGGGGACGAGCGCATCATGTCCCAGCTCGAGCTGGACGGGAACGAGCGCGAGATGCTGGAACACATCGTGCTGCAGATGGAGACGGAGCGCGGCCTTGACCGCAGCGCCGCCATGGCGGAGATGCGCTTCGACTACATTGACAAGGTGTGCAGAGCCTGTGTCATCAAACCTCGGGAGAGCCGGGAGCATATGCGAAGCCGCCGCATAGACGCGGTGCTCACGGGAAGATACAGCGCGATCCCCGTGTTCATCGGCATCATGGGGCTGGTGTTTTTCCTGACCTTCTTCCTCGTGGGCCCATTCTTGCAGGATCTCCTCGCCCGGGGGATTGAGGCGCTGGGAGAACTCACGGCCCGGGCCATGGAGGCGGGGAACGTGAACCCCGCGATCCGGAGTCTCGTGCTGGACGGCATCTTTGAGGGCGTCGGCAGCGTGGTGAGCTTTCTGCCGCTCATCGTGACGCTGTTCTTCTTCCTCTCCCTGCTGGAGGACAGCGGCTACATCGCCCGCGTGGCCTTCTTCATGGACAAGCTCCTGCGCAAGATCGGCCTCTCCGGGCGGAGTATCGTACCGCTTCTCATCGGCTTCGGCTGCACGGTCCCCGCGGTGATGGCGACCCGCACCCTGCCGAGCGACCGGGACAGGCGCATGACCATCCTGCTCACGCCCTTCATGTCCTGCACGGCGAAGCTCCCCATCTACAGCTTCTTTGTGGCGACCTTCTTCCCCCGCCGGGCCTGGCTTATCATCACGGGGCTCTACCTGCTCGGCATCGTGTGCGGCATTCTGATCGCCCTGCTCTACAAGAAGACACTCTTCCGAGGGGAGGCAGTGCCCTTTGTGATGGAGCTTCCGAACTATCGGCTGCCCAGCGCGAAGAACGTGATGCTCCTCCTCTGGGAGAAGGCAAAGGACTTTCTGCAGCGCGCCTTCTCGGTGATCCTCATTGCGACCATCGTGGTCTGGTTTCTCAAGAGCTTCGACTTCCGCTTCAACCTTGTGGCAAACTCCCACGACAGCATCCTCGCCGCGGTGGCGGGGGCGCTGGCCCCGCTCTTCAAGCCCGTTGGTCTCGGCGACTGGCGCATCGTCACCTCTCTCATCTGCGGCTTCATGGCCAAGGAGAGCGTGGTGTCCGTGATGGAGATCCTCTTTGCCGAGCAGGGCGTGAGCGCCGCCCTGTCCGCGGTGACGGCATCGGCCCTTCTGGTGTTCAGCCTCCTCTACACGCCCTGCGTTGCGGCGGTCAGCTCCATCAAGCGGGAGCTGGGGCGGCGCTGGGCGATCTACGTGGTACTGTGGCAGTGTCTGCTCGCCTGGCTCGCGGCTCTCCTCGTGCGGCTGATCGGGCTGCTCTTCTGAGGCGGCGGTATGAACATCTGGGATATTCTGATTTTGCTCCTTGTGGGCCTCATGGTTTACCTCGCCGTGCGGGCCATTCGAAGCGGCAGG
The DNA here is from genome assembly GCA_946184165.1 of uncultured Clostridia bacterium. GTDB lineage: Bacteria > Bacillota > Clostridia > Oscillospirales > Oscillospiraceae > Limivicinus. The sequence goes on from CAMHEN010000043.1 coordinate 12,812, forward strand.
GGAAGCTGCCGGTGCGGCGGCTGCGACCACAACTGTGCCGGCTGCACGCAGAGCTGCCGCTGCAAAGAGAAGACGGAAAACGACCGTTCCTGACATGGGAACGGTCGTTTTCCGTCTATGTTCATTCCGTGTAGGGGTTCACGTGCACCATGATATGCTTGACGCTGGGGAAGTCCCGCTCGATGCGGTCATGTACCTGCTCGGCAATACCGTGGGCCTCGACGAGGGACATATTGCCGTCCAGGGAGATCTCGAGATCCACGTAGATGCGGCTGCCGAATTCCCGGGTCTGGAGGCTGTCGATGCCCCGCACCTCGGGCTGGGAGCGCACACAGTCGGCAAGACGCTTCTCTGTCTCGCTGTCGCAGGCGTGGTCCACCATCTTGTCGGTAGCGTCGCGGAAGATGTCGTAGGCGGCCTTGAGGATGAAGAGGCAGATCACGAGGCTTGCGACTGGCTCCATCACCGGATAGCCCAGGCGCGCTCCGGCGATGCCGATGAGGGCGCCGACGGAGGAGAGGGCATCGCTGCGGTGGTGCCAGGCGTTTGCCATCAGGGACGGGGAGTTGTAGCGCCTGGCGTAGAAGCGGGTGTACCAGTACATGGCCTCCTTCGCGGTGATGGACACCACGGCGGCAAGCAGCGCCAAGAGCCCCGGCGCTGTCTGTTCAGCGGCCCCCGAGCGGATGGTCTCCGCCGCCTTCCAGCCGATCAGAACGCCTGTCGCGGCCAGGACCACGGAGAGGATGATGGCCGCCACACACTCGAAGCGCTCGTGTCCATAGGGGTGCTCCCGGTCGGCGGCCTTGACGGAGAGCTTCACGCCGATGATGACGATGAAGCTCGAGAAGACGTCCGAGGCGGAGTGGACCGCGTCCGAGATCATAGCGCCGGAGTGGGCCAGGATGCCCGCCAGCAGCTTCAAAAGCGACAGGGCCGTGTTTCCCGCCACGCTCACAAGCGAGACGCGGGTGGCACAGCGTTCAAATTCCGATTGCGGATTCAAGGCGATCCCTTCTTTACAAATAAGCCTGCCACATTCTATGCGCGGGCCGGGTATTGTTTCCACCTGGGCAGCCAGTAATCTCGACCGTAGACCAGCGCTTCGGCCAGCAGGCACACCGGCAGGGCGGCCAGCACGTCGAGGGCCGAGTGCTGCTTGACGAAGCAGACGGCGGCACAGACGCCCAGGACAAAGAGCGTGAGCAGGACCTTCCCCATCGGCGGCATTTGGTCATCCTTGAGGCCCGCGGACAGGATACCCAGAGAGTAGGCCACATGCAGGGACGGGCAGACGCCGGTGCTGGTGTCGAAGGCGTAGATAAAGGCCATGATGGCCGTGAGCAGATTTTCGCGCGGGAAGACCTCGGGCCGCAGGTCCTGCCTGCTGGGCCAGAGGATATAACAGAGCATGGCGACGGCCTGGGTGATCATGATGTAGATCTGGATTTTCCGGAAGGCCGGAACGTTGTAGAAAAACGTATAGGCCAAAGAGCCCGCCACGAGGACATACCAGCCCACATAGAAGAAGAGGAAATATTCGTTGAAAGGGATAAGATCGTCCAAGGCGCAGTGGATCGGGTGGCAGCGCGAGGCAGGGATCAGATTTTCCGTAATAAAATAGAGGGCAAAGTAGCCGATCCAGCCGCCCAGGAGCTTTGCATGGGCAAAGCGGGGATCGTTTAAGCGCCGCAGGGAAAAGCCGCTGTAATCATACGGCTGTCTGTTCATCGGTATAGACCTCCAGGGGGATGTTTTTGGGGTATTGCCGTTTGGGGATATTGGGATAGGGCACGACGGTGTGCTCCGGCTGATTGACCGCGATGTCCGTGATGGCGTCCATCAGGCTGTCGCAGATCCGGCGGCGCTCCTCCGCGATGGGGGCGTCCGCGCGGAAGCGGATCGGCTCGCCGTAGAAGAGCTTGCTCAGCTTCGGGGCCACATAGAGGGGCACAAAGCTCAGCTCCACACCGGTCTTCTTATAGTAAAACCGCGCGAGGTCCACAAATTTGTCCTGAAAGTCGTGGACAATGTTGTTATGCTCATCATAATGCTCGGGAAAAATGACCATGCTGTAGCCCTCGCGCAGCTTCTCGATGGATTCGCGGAAGGTGGTGATGAGCCTTGCGTCGTGATAGACGGGGATGGTGTGGGCGCTGTTGAAGATGAGCACCGCGAGAGGCGTGATCACATGGCTCATGATTTTATAAAACCAACGGACGCCCCTGGGCTTATGGGACCAGAAGTCCCTGTAGGCGTAAGCCGGGACCTCCTCCGCCTTCATCATCTCCCCGGCGCACCAGACGCAGTGGTTGACCGGCGTGTACAGCTCCCCGGCGATGGGGCCGTATATCTGGCTGTGGTTGCCGACGATGATGCAGGGCTCCTTCGGCAGCTTCTCCGCTCCGGCGACGGTATATTTGGGAGAAAAGAGCCACACCAGAAATCGTATCACCTTGTACGTCCAGGGGGTTTTTTTGTTGTCCGTATTTCCGTAAATACTCATAAGCACCGCCTTTGATTCCGCAAAAAGCCGATCCATCAGGAATCTGTATTATACACAGAACATATTAAGAAATCAAGCGCCGGGAGGGTTTTCCTCCCGGCGCACAAGCTGTCGGCAGCTTGTGCGGCAAAAACGGGAACTCTCAAGTAGTTCCCATTTTTGCATAGATCGAACGTGAAGGGGGACTCCCCGTCCCCGTTTCCTTTAGTTAAGGATACTTTTTTACATTTCAATCGATCTTGCCAACAAAACGGAAGATGATTTCGATTTCCTGCTG
>CAMHEN010000044.1 GCA_946184165.1 uncultured Clostridia bacterium
TTCGTGAAAACGGCCCTTTTTTGTTGCCCAAATGCGTTTCACGGTGAAACGGATTGACTTTTATTATCCGACAACTTCGGCATAATAGCTGAATAAGCGCCTATATTTGCCGTAATGATTCTGTTGCTGTCCACATCCGACACCTGCGCGAAAAAATGAAAGATACACTATCAGAGCGCGAAATCAAGCCGATATTCTTACACGGAGGAATCATGTCAAGCATTTGTTCCAAGCTGCTACAAAGGCCGAGAATGAGCTGCAGCGTCTACAGGGCGAGATCGTAAAGGCCCTTATCGGAGAAAAGAGCCCTTATCCAGCAACAGGCTGATACGATTATCCGATAAGGCGGTTTGAAAGATTTCCGTCAAAGCAAAAACCGGGGATGTGGGTCCCCGGTCTTTATCCTATCCGCCGATTCATATTGTTTTTCAATGAATAGAAAAATTGACCGGATCACAGGCCGTATCCGTCCCTTCGGTTCAGCTCGCGCTCGATCCTGTTCAGCGTGTCGAAGAAGCGGTGGGTCGCGACCGCAGGACCCATCAGGAAGAGCCCGAACACATTCCAGTCAAACATGTGCCGGTAAGATGTCAGCTTTCCCCCGATCCCGAGCTCAAGCGCCTTTGCCCGCAGTTCCTCTGCGATCCTCGCCATCCACACGAGGGTGTAGACAAACAGCGTCGGGATCCCGAGCAGGTAGGCGATGGAATACCGCTGCGTCCGCCGGCCCAGGATCTCATCCAACTCGTCCTGCAGGCCGCGCTGCATATAGACGAGGAAAAAGAGGCCAGCCGTGAAAAAGTCGATAAAGCCCAGGAGAAAGCCGGGGCGGTTCGTATGTTTGAATTTCATGCTGCACCTTCCTTCGGTTTCCACTGTAAAGTATACACAGGAACCCCTGGGGGAGTATAACCCTTCATCCTTTTGGCCGCTTCACTTTCTTCTTCGACGCGGAAAGCTCGTCCGCGATGGCCTGTACCATCCGGCACAGAAGCTCCCGCCGGTCCACGTCCGCAAGGAGCATCTCCTTCGCTCCCGCGTAGGGGAGCTCCATCGGGGCATCGAGCCCCTCCGCAGCAAGCAGGCGCAGAGCAGATTTCGCGGGCTTGAGCAGGAGTCTGTCATCATACACACCGCCGACCACCTTGTCCTCATAATAGAGAATATATTCTCCCATCATCGGGCGGACGACGATCGCCTCCAGCCCGGAGAGCTGCTCCAGCACAAAGTCCAGGTATTCTTTCGATGACGCCATGGTATCGTCTCCCATCTCCGCTGTTTACGGGATCGTCATGATGGCACGTATCCCGATAAGCATATTCTATCGCAGAACGCAAATATGTGCAATATATCAGTTGTTATCCCGCCGGGGCTATGGTAGAATCGAATGGAATAAAACGCACTCATTCCGCAGAAAAGCGCAAGCCGCGAGAAAGCGTGCGGCCGCATGGGCAGGCGCCTTGCCCGGACCCGGATATACCGGGATCACGTCAGCCCGTCGGGATCTGTACGGAGGGAAAAAGAAAGGGGAGGGGAACAGCGTGAAATATCAGGAGACCGTCACCTTGAAAGACGGCAGGACCTGTATCCTCCGAAACGGTACGGATCATGACGGGCAGGCGCTTCTGGACATCTTTATCCTGACCCACACACAGACAGAGTTTCTGATCGACTATCCGGATGAGATCACGATGACAGTGGATGAGGAGACAAAGTTTCTGAAAGAAAAAACAGAGAGCGAGAACGAAATTGAGCTGGTGGCCGAGTTGGACGGTACGCTCATCGGCTCGGCCGGGATCTGGTGCATCAGAGACCGGGAAAAGCTCAGGCACCGGGCCGGTTTCGGCATCAGCATCGACGAGACGTACTGGGGCCTCGGCCTTGGCAGAGCGCTGACAGCGGCATGCATCGCATGCGCCTGGGCAGCGGGCTATACACAGCTTGAACTGGATGTGCTTGCGGATAACGAGAAAGCCCTCGCCCTCTATAAGAGTGTGGGTTTTGCGGAATACGGCAGAAATCCCCGCGGTATCAAGCTGCGTTCAAAGGGATACCGGGACCTCGTGCTCATGCGGCTGGAACTCAAATCCGCCGCGTACTGACTGCGTATGATTAAGCCGTCGGGCTTGATTATAAAAAATTTTTAAGGAGCGTACTGTTTGAAAACGTACCGCACACCGGAGACTGTCGGCTGACCGGGAGGTTTGGCTGACAATCGAACAAACCTCCCGCCGAGAGGCATTTGAAGTCAACAAAATTCAGGAGGTTAAAGAATGAATACAAATGACTATACCATTCGTTTGGAGAGAAAAGAAGACTGCAGAGCGGTCGAAAACCTCGTCCGCGAGGCGTTCTGGAACGTATACCGCCCGGGCTGCAGCGAGCATTTTGTGATCCATGTGCTCCGGGACGATCCGGCCTTCGTGAAGGAGCTGGACTTCGTCATGGAAAAGGACGGAGAGCTGATCGGACAGAACATGTTCATGCGCACGGTCATCGACGCGGATGACGGGCGGGTGATCCCGGTTCTGACCATGGGCCCCATCGGCATCACTCCGGCGCTCAAGCGGCAGGGCTACGGGAAAAAACTCCTGGACTGCTCGTTGGAGAAGGCTGCGGCCCTGGGCTTCGGCGCGGTCCTGTTTGAGGGCAGCATCGGCTTCTACGGCCACAGCGGTTTTACCTATGCCCGCAGTTTCGGCATCCGCTACCATGATCTGCCGGAGGGGGCGGACGACTCCTTCTTCCTCTGCAGGGAGCTGATCCCCGGGTATCTGAGCGGCGTCACCGGCATATACCGGACACCGCAGGGCTACTATGTGGACGATAAGGACGTGGAGGAATTCGACAAAACCTTTCCTCCCAGGGAGAAGCTGAGACTGCCGGGTCAGATCTTCTGAGCGAAACGGTGAAAAAGCGGGAGCCGGTGTGTCGCACCGGCTCTCAAGCTGCCGACTTCTCGTCGACAGCTTGAGAGGCAAAAATGGGAACTTCCGAAAAGTTCCCATTTTTGCATGGATTGAACGTGAAGGGGGACTCCCCGTCCCCCTTCACAATCCCCCTTACAGTTCCAGGCCGGGATAAAAAGGGGTTTGTCTGCAGTCTGAGGACCGGTGCGGCGCAGCGGCTCTTCTGCAAGCATGCATGGCTGGCACTGCAGGACGACAAAAGAAAACGGCGGCGCTGGGCAACCGAAATTGACAGACATTGTTCACTGCGGTTGGTTGTTTTATGCGCAACCGGGTGCTACAATAATCATACAAATCATACTGTGAGGAGGTTGCCATGCATATTGTAGAGCTGAAAAACGTCTGCAAGACCTATCCGGCCTTCCGTCTGCAGAATGTCTCTTTCGGGCTGGAGGGCGGAAAAATCACCGGCTTCATCGGGCGTAACGGCGCGGGCAAGACTACCACCATCAAATCCATGCTGAACCTTATACACACGGACAGCGGGGAGATCAGCTTCTTCGGTCTGTCCCTCTTCGGGCACGAGGGCGAGATCAAGCAGCGCCTCGGCTACTCCACCGGCACCGTGAGCTGGTACCCAAGAAAGACGATCCGTGAGATCGCGGACGTCACACGGAGCTTCTATCCCACTTGGGATGAGGAGGCCTACCGGAAGTATCTCACGCTCTTTGCCCTGGACGAGAGCAAGAAACCCATCGAGCTCTCCGAGGGGATGAAGGTGAAGTTCAACCTCCTGCTGGCGCTCTCCCACCGGGCTGAGATCCTGATCCTCGACGAGCCGACCAGCGGCCTTGACCCTTTCTCCCGGGACGAACTGCTCGAGCTCTTCAAAACCTTGAAGGACCACGGCGTCACGATCCTCTTCTCCACGCACATCATCTCGGATCTGGAGCGCTGCGCGGACAATATCGTCTATATAAGCGGGGGAGAGATCCGGGCAAGCTGCTCCATGGCCGACTTCCTGCAGAAGTGCGGCAGACCCGGCGAATCCCTGGAGGAGATCTTTTTGAGACTGGAGAAGGAGGCGAGAGCATGACTGCGCTTCTGAAAAAAGAGATGCGCCTCAGCGCATCCATTCTGTCCTACCTGTTTCTCGCCTTTGCCCTGATGACGCTCCTGCCGGGGTATCCGATCCTCTGCGGCGTGTTCTTCATCACGCTCGGCATCTTTCAGAGCTTCCAGAGCGCGCGGGAGGCGAACGACATCGTCTATTCCGCCCTGCTGCCGGTTGCAAAGCGCGATGTGGTCAAGGGAAAGTTCCTGTTCTCTGCCTTTATTGAGCTCACGGGTTTTCTCATGATGGCGGCTCTGACGCTCGTCCGCATGACGCTCCTCGCGGATTCCCCGCTCTATCGCGGCAACGCCCTCATGAACGCAAACCCCTTCTTCCTCGGGACGGCGCTTTTGATCTTCGGGCTCTTCAATTTGATATTTGTCGGCGGTTTCTTTAAGACCGCCTATAAATTCGCAAGGCCCTTTGTGACCTATATCGCGGCATGCTTTCTCTGCATCGGCGCCGCCGAGGCGCTGCACCATTTCCCGGGGCTTGAGGCCCTCAACGCCTTCGGCTTCGAGCATCCGGCGCTGCAGCTCGCCCTGCTTCTCGGCGGGGCGGCGGCCTATATTCTCCTGACCTTCTGCGCCTATCGGATGGCCTGCGCTCGCTTTGAGAAAATCGATCTGTAAAGAGGGGAGTGCCGTGCTGAAAGAAAATCTCATCATGCTCCGCAAGCTGAACGGCTTTTCACAGGAGCAGATCGCGGAGAAGATCGGCATTTCCCGTCAGGCCTACGCCAAGTGGGAGAGTGGGGCCACGATCCCGGACATCGACAGGGCCGCGGCGCTTTCGCAGGTCTACGGCGTCACGCTCGACGGCCTCATGAAGACGGAGGCCGCCGAGGGCATCGGCATGCTCCCGCCCGCACCGCGTGGGAAGAATATCTGGGGGACCGTCACCCTCGGGGAGCGGGGTCAGATCGTCGTGCCCAAGGCCGCACGCGAGAGGTTCGCGCTCAAGGCCGGGGACCGGCTCATCGTGTGCAGCGATGAAAACGGCATCGCCCTCATCCCGGCGGAATTTTTCGAGAGAGCAGTACAGGAGCTGATGGACATCCTCTCCGACAAGCCGTGATCTTTATTACCCCACGAAGCGGATAAGCAGTACAGAAAAAGCCCCCGGCAAATTCGTGCAGACGTCGAATTTGCCGGGGGCGATCTGGTTCGTGACTGCGGACGAGGCAACCGTATGCAGGTAAAGGCTTCCCGGGAACGTTTATCGCCGCAGGGCGTAATCCTCTATGCACTGCCGCAGGCCGTCGATCGTGTCGGAAAAGCGGATGCGGTGCCTGCGGGCCCTGGTGCAGTCCATCCACAGGTTGTGCCGCGCGCCGCTGTCCCGCAGGACGACCGGCAGCCCGAGCTCGTCCCGGAGCCAGCGGGCGGTCTCCAGCATGGTGAGATCGTTCTCGCTTCCGAAGTTATAGACCCCGCCGGGGAGGCGCGCCGTCTTTTTGAGCTGCTCCGCGACCTCCCGCACATAGGTGACGGCGCGGTGTTGGGTAGAGGAGAAGGCGAGCTCCGGCTCCAGCAGCATGTTGACCAGAAAATTGCCGCGGTTGCGGGCTCCGTAGAGCGGCATGTCATACATCCAGGTCGCCCGGAGCAGCACTGTGTCGGGGTTGAGCTCCAGCGTCCGCTGTTCCATCTCCAGCTTGTGTCTCGCGTACAGATTGGCGGGCGTGGCGTACTCCTCCGTATAGGGTCCCTCGGCCCCGCAGCCGCTGTAGACCTGGTCCGTGCTGAAAGCCACCAGCTTGACGCCGCTGCGGGCGAGCCACAGGGGGATCTCCACGTTAGCCCGATAGGAGGCTTCGGGATTCTTTTCGCAGGTTTGAATATCTGAAATCGCGGCGGTGTGGAAAATCACGTCCGGCTCGGCCGCTTCGATGACGCGTCGGACGTCACTTTCACACATGCCCTGCAGGGAGGGGGCAGCCCGGCCATCATCCAGGACGGCCATGAGGCGCGCCCCGACAAAACCGCGGGCCCCGGTCACAAGCGCTCTCATGAGCCCGCCTCCCTTTCTCCCCGGGTGAAGCTCTCAATCTCCCGCTGCAGCAGGCGAAAGACGTTTGCAAGCAGGAAGCCGTCCGCAATGGCGTGGTTCAGCCGGACGCTCACGGGCATCATGAGTTTTCCGTTTTCCTCCCGGTATTTTCCCCAGTTCACGATGGGCGCAAAGTAGAGGTAGCCGTCCGGCAGCTCGAGGTGGAGGGAATCGTAGGACAGCCAGGGGATGCAGGAGGCGTCGAACCAGTTCGGGTGACCGGCCGCGTCCAGAGCGTACTCGCGTGAAGCCTTCGCCCGTTCCAGATCCCGCAGGGCGCCGGCGTAAAAGACCTCATAGTCCTCATCGTACAGGCTGTAGACCGGCGTGCAGGTCTCCGTATCCTCATGGAACACATACTGCGTCGGGTGGATCACGTCGTAACAGATCAGCTCGTCCGTCTGCCAGAGGTAGCCCATCCGGTAATCCTCCCGGGAGTTTAACACCTTCGAGAGGATGTACAGGAAATTGAGATAGAATTTGGTCCCGGTCTCCGCGGACCGGGCCGCGAGCGCGGTCACGTCGACCCGCGCAGTCATGGAGGTCGAGCACTTGCAGTCCTCGGTAAAGTGACGGTATACGCCCTTGCGGTAATAGCTGTCCTTATCGATCACTCTGTACGGCATCGGGATCCCTCCGATCGTCTATTTGAGCTTGTCCACATAGCGGGCCCGCTCCCCGCCGATAAACTTCGGGCGGGTCCGCGCGCACACGAGGTTTGCTTCGCCGATCCGCTTTACGCTGAGGCGGAGCGGCACCGCGACCTCTCGCAGGTGCATGCCGATCAGCGTGTCGCCGATGTCCATCCCGGCAGCGGCCCGGATATGCTCCACCGCGACGGGGTCCTCCAGATGCTCCCATACGGTCGTCGCGAAGGAGCCGCCCGCGTGTGCCCAGGGCCGGACGTTCACCGGCTCATAGCCGAACCTCTCCGCGGTGCTGCGCTCTGTGATGAGCGCCCGGTTGAGATGCTCGCAGCACTGGGCGGCAAGCAGGATGCCGCCTCTCTCCAGGACCGGGGCGATCCCGGCATAGACGGCCTCAGCCGCCTCCATGCTTGAGCCCTTGCCGATCCGCTCTCCGACGATCTCGCTGGAGGAGCAGCCGATGACGAGCAGATCGCCGGGGCGCAGCTTCGCGCTTTCGACAAGCTCCGTGACCGCAGCCGCGGCCTGTTCCCGTATTGTCTGATCCATCATGTCAAGCCTCCCTGTATTCCGTCGGGACCGCGAAGGCCCCGTCCTGATAAGCTGTCCGGTATACGGCGCAGTTGCCTATGGTTTTTGCCCAGTACGCGCCGTTGGAGTCCGGCGTCAGATATTCGAGGATCCCCTTCATGGCAATGGCGTGGGTGGAGATAAGGATATCCTCCTCCGTCCTGCACCGCTCCTCAAGAAATGCGCCGGTCCTGCGCACGACCTCGCCGAGGGGCTCCATGCCCCGGGGCGCCGGGTTGTGGACGAAGTCCCGGAAAAACGTGATGACCTCCGGCGGCAGACGGCGGAGGTCCGCCCCCTCGTATGGGCCGTAGTCCATCTCGACGAGCCGCGGGTCCACCATGGGTACGATTCCCGGCGCGACGATCCGCGCCGTCTGGAGGGCCCGCGTCAGGGGACTTGTATAGACTGCGGAGAAGGGAATGCCCCGCAGGAGCGACGCCGCCTCTTCGGCCTGGGCTATGCCCGCCGCGTTCAGGGGGTGATCGCTCCGCCCCTGGAGCACCCCGCGATGGTTCATCTCCGTCTGCCCATGGCGAATGATGTAGATCATATCCTCACTCCATCCTGTAGGTGCGGATGTATTTTTCCGGGGCCGCCCCACTCTTGAGATAGCGGATCAGGATTTCGGCGCAGGCGTTGCTGTCGCTGTCGGCCCGGTGGTGGTCGAGGCAGATGCCGTAGTAATCGCACATGTCGTTGAGCTTGTGGCTGATCCCCGGCAGCAGACTGCGCCCCATGACCACGGTGCAGAGAGCCTGTACTGCGGGCTTCCAGGCGATGCCGTAGTCGCACAGGCAGTGCCGCAGAACGCCCATGTCAAAGCTCGCGTTGTGGGCCACCAGAACGCCCGAGGACAGGACCGGCTCGATCTGTTCCCAGAGGGCCGGGAAGGTGGGCGCGCCGGAGACGGACTCCGCGCTGATGCCGGTGAGCCGGGTGTTGAACCAGTCGAAGGGCTGTTCGGGATCGACCAGAGAGTAGAACGCATCCACGATCTGCCCGTCCTCGATCACGCTGATGCCGATGGCGCTCATGCGGTTGTTGTATCGGTTGGGGGTCTCCACGTCAAAAGCAATGTATCGCATCGTATTATTCCCATCATCAAAAAGAAACTCGGAACTTTCTGATCCCATTATACCCGCTCGGGGCGGGAAGCGCAAGCGGCCGATTGCAAAAGCCTGTCCCTCCCGGGACGAGCCGCGGGATAAAGGGCGGCGCATACGCGGAGCGGGATGCGCGTATGCGCCGCGCAGAGACAGACTATTTGAGACTGCGGTAGTCGCCGGTCTCGCTGATGCTGTCGGGCGGGAAAAACTCCTCCACGGGGAAATGGATGCGGCTGAAGAGAGTGCAGGGATCGTCCGTGAGAGTGCCGGGACACTCCTTCTCCGGCATACAGTAGTCGTAAGCCGGTACGACGAGCTGGGTGTCCCGTTCGAGACGAATGATGCTGAACTGGCCGATGGTGGCAAACCACCGCCGCCCGGCGTCGTTCAGGACCAGGCGCTCCTGGAAGGCCTGGCGGATTCCCTCGGGGATGCTGCGGTGCTCCAGCTCGGTCGTGATGACCGTCTCCGCATCCACCAGCCTGCAGTGCAGACAGATGGGGTCCACCGCGCTCACCACGGCCACCGGGGCGTCCACGCTGCCCTCGCTGCCGCCGTCCGAGCGGTAGGTCCGCACGCTCCCCACGCTGCCGAAGAGCATCACGCGCTTGTCGAAAACACACAACCCCGTCACGGTCTCGCCGCCCGGGAAGGTCTCTCCGATCACGTTGTAGAAGTAGGTGCAGTCCACGGTGTAGTACCCGCGGTTAAAGCTCACGGGCTCCACGCTCACATCCGCGCTCACGAGGCGGGCGCTTTTCGGCCGGATGCTCAGGGCGTTCTCTATGTAGGTCTGTGAGCTCTCGGTGGGGTAGACCCGCAGATCGTCCACGCAGTCCTTGTCACGGCAGCTGTCAAAAATCTTTCGCGTATTGACGCATACGGCTTCCCGGATGGATGCGGGGCTCTCCAGCGACCCGGCCGTTACTTTGTCAGCCATACAGATACCTCCTGCTGCAGAAATAGCTTGCGCTTCACTACAGTGTATGCGGGCGCCTTGAATCGGGTGAAAGAATCCGGCAGGCGCCGGCGTTTCTCCTTTACTATACCTGTCAGGTGTGGTATACTGTTTTCAAAAGAAATCCTGAAAAAAACAACAAAGGAGTGAAAAACATGAAAAGGATGCTGGCTTTTTTGCTGGCGCTGCTGATGATTGCGGTGCTCAGCGCCTGCAGTCCTGCGGCGAACGCGGAAGCGGGGGAGTGGGAACCCGTCCTGAAGACGATCCACATCAGCGGCAAGAGCAGCGGCTTTGACGAAGTGGATGAGATCCTCGCAGGCTCCCATATCGACCTGACCCTTGAGACGCCGGAAGAGGGACATTTTGCCCTGCGGGGTGAGGCGATCATCCAAAACTCCATGCCCCTCAGCCTGATCCTCACCGGCGATAGGGAGGGCCTGTGCTTTACGCTGCCCGGCATTGAGGAAACAATCTACAGCGTGGGATACGAGGTCCTGAAGGAACTCTATGAAGAGAGCGGCAGCGACCTCAGCGGCATGGAAATGCTGCAGAACGGCGGATTGTCCGAAGCCATGGAAGAAAAGACAGAGGCGGCTTCGGAATTTGCGCTCAGATACGGGGAAATCATTCTCAGCGTATTCAATCCGGAAAACATGACCGAGTCCGAGGAAAACTATACGCTCGAACTGCTCGGGACCACGGAGCAGTGCACGGTCCTGCAGATCCAGCCGAGCGAAAAAGAGTGGGAAGCGATGCTCCGGAATCTGTTTACGACCGCGCTCTCGGACGAGCAGCTCGATGAATTTGTCGCCATGGCGGCGGAGAGTGCCTACAGCTCGGCACGGGCGAACGGCACGACGGATCTGGATCTCGAAGGCTACAAGGCGAAGATGATCGCCGAGACCCATAATGGCCTGCAAAACGCCCTGGAAAATGTGGGTGAAATCGCAGCAAGCCTCTCCGAGCTCCGGATCGAAACGGCGACCCATGACGGAGACCTCTGTGCCATCGTGGGAAGGACCGGCGGCGCGGAATTTTTGCGGTATGAATGTGCGGGCACGCTCGAGAGCGGGAGAACGGACATGCTTCGATTCCCGGCAGAGGATACTCAGGTGATTTTGATAAACACGGTCCGCACAGAAAACGGGAAAACGGTCGGCAGACTCAGAGCTGATTTGATCGGCCTCAATATCGATTACAGTTTCCGGCACGGCGCGGACGACACGGCGATCTTTGACATCAACATCAGTTTGATGGGGATGACGCTGCGTCTGACCCGGGATGGGGACAGGGAGGACAACACCTTGAAGCTGAGCTTCAATGCGCTCTATTACGGAAGCGGCGAGCTCAGCATCCGCACCACGGACGGCGATGAGCATGTCGTGCTCCCGGAGGGCGAGCGGATCGAGCTCACGACCCCGGAAGAGATCCGGCAGGCGCTGGAGCAGATCGGAGAACAGTTCCGGAACGCGGACGTCTTCAATACTGCCGCGTAAGGGCAGAGGACATAAATCATTGTGCGGCGGGGTTTGAAAGAAGACTTGAAAACCCCGCCGCCTCCATGTATAATACATAAGTCATTTCCGCGGAAGGAGGCATAAGCATATGGATCGTTTGGGCTTTATCCACGAGAAGCTCGATATCAAAATCCTGATCCTCTTTATTCTGCGCCGCCTGCCCGGCGCCGTGAATCCCAATGTCCTGGGCGACCTGTGCCGTGAGTGCGATGACGCCTTCGGCTATTTTGACTACTCGGACTGCCTTGCGGAGCTCATCGACGGCGGCCTGATTCTCGAGTCGGAGGAGGGGCTCACCATCGCGGAGAAGGGCTCCTTCAGCGTGGACCAGGTGGAGACGAGCCTGCCCTATTCCGTGCGCGCAAAGGCCGTCAAGCTCCTGGAACCGGTGCGCAAACAGCTCCTGCGCCTGTCCATGATCAGGGCCGGACATGAGACGGAAAAGGGCGGCTGCTTTGTCAGTCTCGCGATGTCCGACGGCGAAGGGGACATCATCGACCTCCGCCTTCTCTGCGGCGGGGAGGAGCACGCGAAAAAGATCGAAAAAAACTTCCGCAAAAACGCGGAGAGCTATTATCAGCGGATCATCGACATGCTGAGCGAAGAAGACTGATCCGTCAAACCCTGGCGTATTTTATTGGAGGCGAGATCATGAACACATTCATCCCCGAAGGCTACAAGAGCCTGCTGTCCATCTACGACACCCAGAAGGCCATCAGTCTTCTCAAACGCATTTTTGCGGACAATCTCGGTGCCAAGCTCGATCTGTACCGGGTCTCGGCGCCGCTCTTCGTGGACGAGAATTCCGGCCTGAACGACAACTTAAACGGCTATGAGCGCCCTGTCTCCTTCGACATCCTCCATGCCGACGCAAGGGCTGAGGTGGTGCAGTCTCTCGCCAAGTGGAAGCGTCTCGCCCTCAAGCGCTACAGCTTCTGGCCCGGCAAGGGCATCTATACAGATATGAACGCCATCCGCCGCGATGAGGACGAGCTGGATAATCTCCACTCTGTCTATGTGGACCAGTGGGACTGGGAGAAGGTCATACTGCCGGAAAACAGGAATCTTGATTATCTGAAGCTGACGGTCATGGACATCGTTGCCGCCATCTGCGACACCCAGAGCACCATGCAGGCCATCTACCCACAGCTCTCGTCCCTGCCGCGGCTGGAGAAGCGCGTGAGCTTCGTTACCACCCAGCAGCTCGAGGATCTGTACCCCGCGCTCACCCCCAAGCAGAGGGAGAACGCCTGGGTGAAGGAGCATAAGACCGCCTTTATCATCGGCATCGGCAAAACTCTCAAATCCGGCAAAAAGCACGACGGGCGTGCCCCGGACTATGACGACTGGGATCTCAACGGCGACATCATGTTCTGGGACGATCTGCTTGGCTGCGCCATGGAGATCTCCTCCATGGGCATCCGCGTGGACCCCGCATCCCTGGACCGCCAGCTCACGCTCGCCGGCTGCGATGACCGCCGCGCGCTGCCCTATCACAAGGCCCTGCTCGCGGGAGAGCTGCCCCTGACCATCGGGGGCGGCATCGGCCAGTCGAGACTCTCGATGCTTCTTCTGGGCAAAGCCCACATCGGCGAGGTGCAGGCCTCCATCTGGGACGCCGAGACCCAGGAGATCTGCGAAGCGCGCGGCGTGATGCTGCTGTAAGACACAAAACAGACTGCAGGGGTCGATCCCCGGATCGACTCGCCGGCATCCCGTACAAAGGGAGGAAACGGCGGGCTGATGAGGGAATCGGCCCCCAAAAACTGTCTACTGCGCCTCCGGGCTCGCGTTGATCTCACTGCGCCTGAGGCCGTGCATGAAGCCGTTGACGGCAGTGGAGTGCACATCCCCCGCAATGACGTTCCCGTCCTGGAGGTAGAGGGAGACGATGACCTTGCCCTCGCTGCCGGGATAGTTCGTGACGTCGTAGCAGTATTGCTTGCAGCTCTCGCCGAGATGGGCGTTGAGGTCAAAGCCCTGCCGGAGCTGGATCTTGTTGTATTGGGCCATGATGCCCTCAAGCTGCTGGGGGACCACCACCGTGCGGAAGCTTTCGCTGTCGCGGTCGATCTCCCAGCCGAGGGAGTTGAGATATGCCTCGCGCCCTTCCGCGGTGCTGAGATCGGACGCCGTATCCTTTTGAAAAACGCCGCGCGCCGTAAAGTATAAAAGCAGGACGAGGCCGCAGAGCAGGATCAGCGGCAGCGCCTTCTTTCGTGCAGAACCCCGGGATTTCTTAGCCATGGCTCAATCTCCATTCCATTTGTTCTTGAGGGCGGCCGGCCCGCCTCCCGTGTCTAACTCTATTCCGCGGTTTTTGTCGCTATGTCAGCCGATTGAGAAACGCATGGATAAGAAACCCGGAGATAATCCAAGCTGTCTTTAGGCGGCCTTGCCGCCTCCAAAACACCCGGAACCGTGCTTCACGACCAAACACGGCGTCTCAGAAAGGCCGTATGCGATGATCGCTGTCGACTGATGAGAAAGGAGATATCCATGAGACTTGACAAGCTCCTGTCCGAGCGGGGCGTCGCCTCCCGAAGCGAGCTCAGGCATATCATTCGCGCGGGCCGCGTCAGCGTAAACGGCGTGCCCGAGACTGCGCCGGAGCGCCGCGTCGATCCCGGGACGGACAGCGTCAGCCTGGACGGGAAGGAGATCCTGCGCTCGCGCTTTCGCTATTTCATGATGGACAAGCCGGCGGGCGTGCTGAGCGTCACGGAGGACCGAAAGCAGCAGACGGTCCTGGATCTGCTGCCGCCGGAGCTGAGAAGACTCGGCCTCTTCCCGGTGGGAAGACTCGACAAGGATACGAGCGGGCTTCTTCTTCTCACAAACGACGGGGACTTTGCCCACCGGGTCATCTCGCCGAAATCCGGCGTGGAGAAGCGCTATCGGGCCGAGGTGGACGGCGTCCCGGACGAAGGGGACGTGCGGGCCTTTGCCGGGGGGATCCTCCTCGCGGACGGGACGCGGTGCCTCCCCGCCGCCCTGGAGATCGGCGGCGGAAACGTCTGCCATGTGACGGTGATGGAGGGAAAATACCACCAGGTCAAGCGCATGCTCGCCTCCCGGGGAAAGCCGGTCCTGACTCTCAGGCGCCTCTCGGTGGGAGAGCTGGAACTGGGGGAAGACCTTGGCCCCGGCGGCTTTCGGGAGCTGGGCGCGGAGGATTTGTGCAAGGTGTTGAAAGCATGGCCTATTGGCAAATAGTCGAAAAAAAGCCGCCTTTGTCGGATACTTTTTGAGCGTTAAAGACACAAAGCAAAAAAAATTCACAAAAAAACCCGATACTTTCTATTGATAATTACATAAAAAAGCGTTATTATGGTAGCCGACCCGCGCGGCAGGGGAGCAGCGGCGGCGCGTTTGTTTTGACAAATTGCTCAAAGCCCCGCCCTGCATTGGTTTTTCGGAGGATTGCCCCGGGTCCTGACAGGCTTGAGAGGATTACCTGCCGGGCGGTCCGGGATCGAACTGCGCAGAATTGAAGGAAGAATGGGAGAGAGAACATATGTCCAGCAGAATATTTCAGAATGTGATCATTCAGATGAAGGACAACGTGGACAGAACCATCGGCGTCGTGGACGAGCAGGGATTTGTCGTGGCGTGCAGCGAGCTTGCCATGATCGGATCGCGGCTGGACGATTTCCATCTGTACGAGTTTGACGGGAGCGAGCGGCCCGTCACCACCGGCGCGCGGACCTATTTTGCACTCTATTCCCCGGGGGCCAAGTTTGACTACGCCGCGTTCGCGGAGGGGAGCGACGCTTTGAGCCGCACGATCTGCGCCATCTCCGTCGTCGCCTTCAACGAGGCCAAGAACAATTACGAGGAGAAGCACAACAAGGCTGCCTTCATCAAGAACATCATCTCCGACAATATCCTGCCCGGAGATGTGTATGTGCGTGCCAAGGAGCTGCATTTCGTGACGGATGAGCCGCGCGTCGTGCTGCTGGTGCGCCAGACGGAGAACCCGGATGTCGCCGCAGTGGAGGCCATTCAGCGCATCTTCCCCGACCGGCAGAAGGACTTCGTGCTCAACATCAACGAGACGGACATCGTCCTTGTGAAGGCACTTCCCAGCGCCAACTGTCCGGAGGAGATCCAGCGCGTCGCCAAGAGCATCGAGACCACCCTCATGGAGGAGCTCGGCATCAAATCCGTCATCGGCGTGAGCACCAACGCACGCCATCTGCGGGAGCTCGCCGACAAGTACAAGGAGGCGCAGGTCGCCATCGACGTGGGCCGCGTCTTTGAGAGCGATAAAAACATCATCAATTACGAGAGCCTCGGCCTTGGCCGTATCATCTATCAGCTCCCGACCACCCTCTGCGAGATGTTCCTCAACGAGGTCTTCAAGAAAAACCCCATCGAGACCCTGGACGAGGA
>CAMHEN010000045.1 GCA_946184165.1 uncultured Clostridia bacterium
AGCTCCTTGAGATGCCAGGAGATGGCCTCGCCCTCGCGGTCAGGGTCCGTCGCGAGAAACACGGTCGAAGCTGCCTTCGCCTCTTTTTTCAGCTCATTGATAAGCTCGCGCTTGTCCCGCACGGGGATATACTGCGGCTCAAAGCCGTGCTCTATATCAACGCCCATCTTGCTCTTGGGCAGATCGCGCAGATGTCCCATGGACGCGGTGACTTTGTAGCCGCTGCCCAGATATTTTTCGATCGTCTTCGCCTTGGCAGGCGACTCCACAATGACAAGATCTTTCGCTTTTGCCATGTTGTTTCCTCACTTTTGTATGGTATTCAGGCTCACGCGCCGTCCGGCGGCGCGGCGGACATAGCCCTTGATCTCCAGGATCGTGAGCTGGGAGAGCACCTTGGCCGTGCCCATGCCCGTGGCCTCGATGATATCGTCGATATGCGTCTCGCCGCGGCCGATGGCCGTGACGATTTTGAGCTGATCCTCACTCAGCTCTGCCAGTTGGTCGCGCAAGTCAATATATCCTGACGCCTTTTCCTTGTCAATCACTTTTTTTGGCGAAGCGGGGCGATCCTCCGCCTCTGTGGGCGCGGACAGCTCCGCCGTCGTCCCGGTCTGCTTTTTCGGGAAACTGTGCGCGGAGGGCGGCTGTACCGTTCCGGAAGGCCTGTGTATCCGCTCCGGGTACAGCGCTGCAAAATCCTCCATGATGTCCCATCCGCGGGCGGCGGGACGGGCGCCCTGCTTGAGGAGCGCGATGATGCCGGCGCTGTTAGCGGCGTCGGCATTGCCGGGCACGGCGAAGATCTCCCGCCCCTGCTCCAGCGCTTCCCGGGCGAAGAGCAGGCTCCCGCTCCCCTCCGGCGCCTCCACCACGCACACCGCGTGGGAAAGCCCGGCGGAAATGCGGTTTCTCTCCCGGAAGAAGCGGTTCTGCGGCTTTGCCCCCGGCGGGTATTCCGACACCAGCGCCCCGGAGGCGATCACGTCCTCCTGGAGCGGGCCGCCGTGGCTATGGCCGGTGCCGAGCACGCCGATGCACTTCCCGCCCGCAAGCAGGCAGCCCCGCGCCGCCGCCCGGTCGATGCCCTCCGTGAGGCCGGAGACGACAATGCCGCCGCAGCGTGCGATTTCAAAGGCAATGTCGCCGCCCATCCTGAGACCGTAGGGCGTAGCCTTCCGGGTGCCGATGACCGCGACGGAGGGGACGGCGTCCACATCCGGAAGCTGACCCTTGATGTAGAGAACGACAGGCGGGGCATAGATATTCCGCAGGCGCCCCGGATAGGCGGCGTCTGCAAGGGTCAAAACACGGATCCCCTCCCGCTGGCAGCGCTCCAGAATCAGGTCGGCCGCGCGCAGATCGCGCTGCTCAAAGAGCTCAGCCTCCCGGTCGGAGACCCCGTGCAGCTTTCCAAACTCCCCGGGCGGCGCGTGAAACGCAGCCTCCGCATCGCCGTAGTGCTCCAGGAGGGCGATGCGGGCCTGCGGGTTTGCCGTATATACGCTGGAAAGCCAGACCCAGCAGCGGATCGATGACATATATCTCTCTCCTTCTATCTTGCCATTTCCCAGAGTACAATGGAGGCAGCGACGGCGGCGTTGAGAGATTCGCTGCCCGGGGCCATGGGGATGATGAGCTCTCCGTCACAGAGATCCAACAGCTCCCGGCTCAGTCCCTGCCCCTCGCTGCCGACGGCGACGACGGCGTCCTTGACAGGCAGTGCGCGGATATCCGCCGCCCGGTCCGACAGTGCCGCACCGTATAGCTTCAGCCCGTTTTGGTCCGCAAGGGCGCGCGCCTGCGCCGCCGTACAATGAATCAGCCTTTCCCGAAAAATTGCACCCATGGTGGCCCGAGCCGTCTTCGGCGCGTACACATCCGCACAGGCGCCGCAGAGGAGGACGGTGTCCACTCCCATAGCGGCGGCGGTCCGGATCACGGTGCCCACGTTCCCGGGATCCTGCACGTTTTCCAGAAGAATCGCGCGGGAGAAAACGCCCTCCGCCTCCTCAGGGATCTCGATCGTGAAGAGGGGACCGGGGCTGTTTTTCATGGGGGAAGCGTAATCGAAGAGCTCTGTCGGGGCACAGTACTGCCGCACCGTATCGGGCAGGGCAAAGGGACCCGGCGCCTCCTTCCAGAGCACGCATCGGAGTGCGGCCCCCTTGTCCAGCGCCTCCTCCAGGAGCTTGCCCCCGTCGCAGAGATATTCGCCCTGCGCACGGCGAAAGGCCCCGTCGGACGCGAGTTCTCGCAGACGGAGGATGAACGGGTTTTTTCTGGACGTGATGCGTTCCGGCTGACTCATGGCATATTTTTCGGCAGAAGCTGCCGACGCTCCTTGATTGTTTGAAGTCATACTGATTTCCCAAAAAACTGTACGGAGACGGCAAAACGGCGAAATAATCGACGCAGTCATTCGCCTTTTATGCCTGTAGAACGGAGGAAAAACATGTTGATTCCTCGACTGATTTTGCTGTGTGCTCTCTATTTAATAAGGTATGATAAACCATTTCTTCCGGTTTCGCAAGTCCCGGGGACAAAAATCACCTGGTGTTCAGATTATCGCACAAGGAAAGAATAGATTGTCGTACAATGCATGAAGAGAATGCATGAAGAGAATGCAGAGAATGCATGAAGACTTGCATCTATCGGCCGTTTATGGTATAGTATTCTATGTATAACTATGTCACGCTGCAAGAACGGGAGGCCGGTCAGCATGCAGGCGATGAAAAAGAAAATTCAATCTCAACGGGGCGCGTCCCTCACTTATGCGCTGCTGGTGTTCCTTGTCTGCGCGGTGGTTGGCTCCGCTGTCCTGACGGCCGGCACCGCCGCAGGCGGGCGCATGGACAATCTTGCGGAGATGGACCAGCGCTATTACAGCGTCAACAGTGCGGCAAGACTGATGATTGACATGATTACCGGCGATGAGATCCAGGTCGAGAAGACCACGCCGGATACGGATGGAGCGTCGGCGGATCCCGGCTCCGATCCCGCACCGGCGCCCGCGTCCGAGTTCCATTACTTCAGGCTCAAGGGGACGGAGAGGGAGGTAATCGATGTTTCCTCTGGCTTCCCCTCCCTGACGGTGGAGGCGGGAGATCGGATCGCCCGCGGGCTTTCGGCAAACCAGGTGCGGACTATAACTGTCAGCGCGGATAAGGATGGGGTGATGACGGTCGAAGGGACAGAGACCATCTACCCCGACGGCCGTCTGGAGATCGAGCTCGGAAATCAGATTGAAAGCGCGGACGATGAACACTATGTGATCCATCTCTGCTTCGCGCCGGAGGTGTTTCAACAGCTTCGGGAAAAGGACATTGCGCAGAACCTCGAGATCGAGACTACGACCCTTAAATGGAAGCTGACCGAAATCTGGCAGGACAACGCCGCGATTTAAGGGGGATGACACCATGAAGACCCGGATAATGAAAAAGCTCCGCAGCAAGGCGGGCGAGAGCATTGCGGAAGTCATGATCGCGATCCTCGTGATCGCGGTGGCGTCCGTGCTTTTGGCGGGGATGATCACAGGCACCAACCATATGGTCACAACGAGCAAGATAAAAATGGACGAGTACTACGAAGCGAACACCGCGCTGGAGACCTTTACGGTTCCCGAGGGAAGTTCCCACGCGGTGAGCTCCGAGGGGAACGTAACGATCTCCGTGGAGGCTTCGGATTTTACATCATTTGCGATCCCGGCTGTATCAGTCGAATATGTGGAAAACACAACATTCGCGGGCAAGCCTGTCATCGCCTACCGCATGCATGCGGGAAGCTGAACACAGGACGGATAAGAAGGGGAAAGCTGTGAAAAAAGGTATATTAAAACGGAAAAACAGCGCGGGCTTCTCGCTGCCGGAGCTTCTGATCGCGGTGGTGCTCCTCGTCCTGGTCACGGCGGGGCTGATGCCCGCCGCCGCGCATGCCTACCGCAACGCGGTGGACGCCGCGAACGCGCAGATGCTTCTGTCGGCCTGCGTGAATGCCCTGCGAAATGAGCTCACTACCGCGTGGGATGCGCAGCAGGGAGACACC
The DNA here is from genome assembly GCA_946184165.1 of uncultured Clostridia bacterium. Classification (GTDB taxonomy): domain Bacteria; phylum Bacillota; class Clostridia; order Oscillospirales; family Oscillospiraceae; genus Limivicinus. Next base: position 4,045 of record CAMHEN010000045.1, read on the forward strand.
AACACCGCAATCACCTATATGAGCGCGGACACGGGGAGCCGGACAAGGCTCTATCTTGACGGTACGGTGATCATGCTCCAGGAATATGACGACTATACCGGGTCCGACATCTTCGACAGCGAGGTCGATTCACCGGATGAAAGGCCGCTGGTCTCCCGCCCGATGAAGACGACGACACAGAATCCCGCAAACGACATGACCGTGGTCTACACCTCCATTATTCCCGCGAATGGGGTAGTTACGGTCCACGATTTGAGAGTGGAAAGAAACAACGTCCGGGTCGCACAGATGCCCGACGGCGTTGATCTGGTCATAAAACCTCTTGGAGGTGAGAATGAATGAGAAAAAACAGGGGCTTTACGCTGGCTGAAATGCTGATCGTTGTGGCGATCACGGTGATTCTGCTGGGGGTCGCTTTCGTCGGCGTCCAGCGTTATCAGGCATCCATGACGCGCCTGGAGCTGGACTCCATTGCCAAGGAGATCTTCGTCGCCGCCCAGAACCATCTGACCTCGGCGGAAGGCCAGGGCTACCTTGGCGTCCTGAGCACGGAGGCGGATAAAGGCTATCCCGGTACGCTGACCGAAGATAAGTCAGGCGGCAACCAGGTGGTCTATTATGTACTGAATGACGGGGCGAAGGATACCGTTTTGAACCTGATGCTCCCGAGCTATGCCATCGATCAGACGATACGCGCCGGCAGTTTCATCATCCGCTATGAGCCCTCCACGGCGACGGTGATGGATGTGTTTTACAGCCGCCCGCAGAGAGGCTTCCTGACCCGCTCCGGGACTACGTTTTCGGCCGACGATTATGATACTCTCATGACCGGCGGCTATCGCGGGGAGGATGCAAAGCGCAGCCGCGAGAACTACAATAATGCAAGGCAGGTCATCGGCTGGTACGGCGGGGCCGACCCCGGCGTGAGAGGCGAGCGCCTGCGCGTGCCGAGCTTCCGGATCGTCAACGCGGAGCGCCTCTGGGTCGAAGTGACCGACCCCAATGTCGGATCGGCGTTTGACGAGCTGCAGCCCTCGCTGAAGCTGATCGTCACCGGGACTCTGAGCGGCTCCGAACAAGTCTTTTCCCTGCGGAGAGACGGCCGTTCCGTCGTCGATAATACCGAAAACCTGGGCAGAGTGACGCTGAAGGACGGCGTTTACACCGTGGTCCTGGATGCGATCACCCCGGATGTCGGCGGCAGCGACCTGCGCTTTTCGAACCTGACCGGCTTCCTGCCCGGCGAGAACCTCAAGGTAAAGGTCGTCGCCTACAGCAACGTGACCCTGAGCAACATTGCCGTGAGCGAGGAGAAGACCACGAACAGCCTCTTCGCCGATCCGGCACCGGCTCTGAGAAACGGCAGCGAGATCGAGGAGAGGAAGGTTTCCATCACGAACCTCCGCCATTTGGAGAACCTGGATCCGAACGTCTCGAACTATCAATATGAGCAGGTCGGCCGGAACACAAGCGGCGGCGTCAGCGCCACCCAGCTCAGCGATTTGTCCTGGCCGGACTTCCTGACCCGGATTAAAGACCAGACGGGTGTGGACAATGCGGCTGTCCTGTACAACGATTCGGACAAGACGACTGCCGGGAACTACTATCCCGTTACCCCCGACTACGCGCTGGACTACGACGGGAACCAGAAAAAGATCACCGAGATCAAGGTCAGTCACAGCGGCAATGCAGGCCTCTTCGGGGCACTCCCGGAGAACAGCACAGTCCGTGATCTGGAGCTCATCGACTTTTCCGTGAGCAGCACGGCGGCCGGCAGCACGGCAGGCGCGCTGGCGGGCTCGGCTGAAAATACCGCGGTCAACAACGTGCTGGCGCACAACAGCGCCGCGGGATTTGATCCGACGATTACGGCGGCCGGCTCCGCGGGCGGCCTCATCGGATCCATGACCGGCGGCAGCGTGATCCACAGCGCCGCGGCTCTGGTGGTCGGCAACAGCGGCACCGCCACGGCGGGCGGCCTCATCGGTACGGCGGACGGCGCGGTCAGCGTGACAGGCTGCTATGCCGGCGGCCACACGGACAAGGGGGAGTACTGGAATCACGACGATGAAGGCAAGCGGACCACGGCCATCTACAATGTTACCGCCTCCGGAACCGCGGGCGGCCTGATCGGCAGCGCCGGAGCCGCGACGATTAAGGACAGCTACAGCACCTGCTCGGTCACCGGCGCGACGGCGGGCGGTCTTGCCGGCAGCTCGGACGGGACCATCACCCACTGCTACGCGGTCGGCCTTGTGGGCGGCACCGGGGCGAAGGCCTTCGTCGGAACCGGCAGCGCGACAGTGTCCGCCGAAGCGGGGAGCGAGAGCTGGTATTACGAGGCTGTCAATGGAGTGGAAGTTAAAAATGCCGCCGGCGCCGTGACAGCCATCGACTACCTGGAGCCGGGCAACGCCAATGTCAAAGCCCTTGATGAGAGCGCGGCAAGCTATGAGGCTTTTGTCGGTCCCGCAAGCGGTTGGAAAGTCGCGAAGCCCTATGACTCGGAGCTCGAAGATTTCTATCAGGGAAAGTATAACCTGAGGATTGTTGAGCAGCTCGGTGAGAGTACACAGGCGGTCGATTTCGTCAAAGACCATTATGGCGATTGGCCCGCGCCTGAGGTTTTCCTGTTCAACAACTGATCAGATTCCTCTCTGCACCGGTTCCTGAAAGGGAACCGGTGTGGTTTTTCCGTAATGTATTACAAAACGAAAACAAAGCCCTTGCGCTTAGACTTTGCTTGTGCTAATATAACCTTGGCTATATGCGTTTTCCAGGATTTGTAAGAGAAAAGGGTGAGCGAGTATGACGAATGTGCTGCGCAAAAAGCTGCACAGCGGGCACGGGATGGCGTGGATCTTCGCAATCCTTCTGGTGCTCATCATCATTCTGTCTGTCACGAGCTTTATCCCTACTTATAAAAAATATCAGGAGCAGGGTAAACGGCTGGCCTGTGCGACCGCGCTTGATACGGCACGGCGGCAGCTCGCGGCGAACTTCATGTTCGAAGGCTTTGAGAACGGCTCGGCCGAGGATGCCAAGAAGTTCGTGTCCTCTGTTATGAACGGGTGGGATGACCTCTGTCCCGACGGCGGCAATGTCTACATTGTCCCGAAGGAAGACAGCCCGATGGACTGGGAGATCGTCTGCGGCCTGCACTGCCCGGACAAAAAGCTCTGCACGAGGCTCAACGCCTCCAACGTGCGCGAACAGCTCCAAGAGGCGCTGCTCGCCCTGCAGACGGAGGAAAACCCATATCCCGAGAGCCTGCCTTATACGCTCCACGGCAAAAAGGGCACGGCCCTGCTGATAGACGAAGATCCCAAGTTCAGGCGCGGTACCCGTACTACGCAGGGCTATGAGGAGAGCGGCATCGTGGTTTTTTACTCCCTGGTGGGACACAGCGATTTCGGCGCCGATTCCGGCATGAAGGACGGGGAGCTATGGTTCTTCACCTTTGCCGATACGGAGCACTGTGCGAACTGGAATACCCGCGATGATTGGACCGGTGACAGCTATGGGAGCCTTTCCTGAGGGGAGGCACGGCTGATGTCGATCTATATAAGCCGGGGGATCCTGCTCTACTGCGGCGCGGTAGCCTGTGTGCTGGGGGCGGTATTCGGTTCTTTTCTGAACTGCGCCGCCTGGCGTATCGCCCATGGGGAGTCCTTTCTCCGCGGTCACAGCCATTGCCCCGCCTGCAGCCATGCCTTGGGTGCAAGGGATCTGGTCCCGGTTCTGAGCTGGCTTGCACAGCGCGGCCGATGCCGCTACTGCGGGGAGAAAATCTCTGTGCGCTATCCGCTGACGGAGCTCGCCTTCGCGGCTTTGACGCTTTTGTGTCTTCTCCGTTTTGATCTCACAGTTTTGTGCCTTCGCAACTGGATCTTCCTCTGCTGTCTTTTCTGCCTGTCACTGGTGGATCTGGAGAGCTATACGATCCCGGACGGATGCCTGCTGACTGCCATGGCGGCATGGCTCGCGGCGCTGCCCTTTCTGCGTCCCGGCCTTTGGGAGATCGGGCGCTCGCTGCTGGCGGGCCTTTGCTTCGGCGGCGGGATCCTGCTTCTGTCCCTCCTGATGGACAGAGTGCTCGGAAAAGAGAGCCTCGGCGGCGGGGACGTGAAGCTCTTCGCAGTCGTAGGGGTATATCTGGGATTTGCGGGGACGCTGTTTGCAATGCTGCTTTCCTGTATCCTGGGCCTTCTGTTTGCCCTGGCGCAGAAAAAGCACGGGAACGGTGGGAAGGCGATTCCCTTCGGACCTTCGATTTCTCTGGCGTCAGCGGCGATGCTGCTCTGGGGCCAGGGGCTGATTCAATGGTATCTGGGCCTGCTGGGCCTGTAAATATAGAGTCCAAGTCTGGAAAAGAAAGAATGGTGACGAATATGGCAAAAGCAATCCTGGGTGTGGATATCGGCAGCGACAGCCTGAAGCTGGCACTGGTCAAGGGCAGACAGGTCAGGAAAACCGCAGTCGTCCCCATGCCCAACAATCTGATCCGTGAAGGTCGCGTCGTTTCGACAGAGACAATGGGCGAGCTGCTCCGGCGTGCCATGAAGGAGAACGGTATTCACTGCGGAGAGGCGGCCATGGCGCTGCCGAATGAGACGGTGTTTACCCGCAGCGTGACCATGCCGCTCATGACGATCGACCAGCTCAACTACAACCTCCCCTTCGAATTCCGTGACTATATCACAGATGAGCTGAAAGACTACTACTACGACTACGCCGTGGTCTCCACCACTGAGGGGGAGGCGGAGGAAGGCGAGGCGGGCGAAGAGGGCGAACGCGGCGGCGCTCAGATGGAGCTGATGGCCGCGGCCGCTCCCAAGTCTCTGATTGAGGAGTCGAAGGAGCTGCTGCACAGGGCCGGTTTGAAGCTCGTGAAGGCCGCTCCCGCAGTGTGTGCCTTCCAGGCGCTCATCCGGGTCGACCAGATGAAAAACGGGGACGAGGGGAAGGAATACTGTGTTCTCGACCTCGGCAGTCAGAGCATTCGCATGTACATGTTCCGGGGTGACCGGCACATGGTCACGCGCGTGCTGGAGATCGGCATGAACACCCTGGATACGGTTATCAGCGAGGCGTATTCCGTGGATGTACACCTGGCGCACACCTATCTGCTCACGAACTATGAGGATTGCCAGAGCAAGGAATACTGCCTGAACGCCTACGGGAATATCACGGTGGAGCTGATGCGGGCGCTGAATTTCTATCGTTTCTCAAACCCCGACAGCCGCCTGGAGGATATATGGATCTGCGGCGGCGGCGCGTGTATCCGCCCCCTGCGGCAGACCCTTGCCGATACGCTGGATCTGAAGATCCATACAGCAGGGGAACTGATCCCGGACAGCCCCGCCCTGGAGGAGGATTATACCCTGCTTCAGGCGATCGGCATCGCAATCTATTAACGGGGAGGTGAGCGCTGTGGCAGTTGCAGAAAAGACTAAGAGCAAGAAACAGAGTGCACGCAGGATGCGCCGCGGGCAAATGCCCGTCAAACGCAGCATCAACCTTGCGGCTCAGACTGAGAAACAGTTGCACATTGCCTTTGCGATCCCGGCAATCATCATGATCCTGATCGCAGCCGCCGCTTTCAGCAAATTCCTGGTCGTCGACAGACTCAACGAGGTCTCGACCGCTCAGGCGGAGGTTGCGCGGATCCAGGCCAAGCTGGATGCCGGATATGAGGAGCTGAGCGGCTTTGACGATCTCAGCGAGCTCTATGCACACTATACTTATTCCGGCTTCACCAACGAAGAGCTGGGCCGCACCGACCGCGTGGATGTGCTCAACCTCATTCGGAACAAGGTCATTCCCTGGTCTGTGGTCAGCTCCTGGACACTCAGCGGAAATCAGCTTATCATCAACATGTCCGCAGAGAGCCTGCAGCAGATCAACCTCATCGTGCAGCAGCTTGAATCGGATGATCTGGTGAATTTCTGTACCGTCAATACCGCCAATACCGACGATAATACGCGCGGGAAGACACAGGCAGTGGAGTTCAGCATCGTGCAGGCGCGGGTTTCGGTCTATCTCAATTCCGTATCGGGGGTGAGCGCAGAATGAAAGCCATGAGTCGGGAATTCAGCACGAAGGAAAAACTGCTTCTTTTGCTGCTCAGTCTGATTCTGGTCGGGCTTGCCTATTACCAGTTTGTCGACAGACCGGTGCGCCAAGCGCTGGCTACCGCGTATCAGCAGCAGATGGATCTGAATAATGAGCTTAAATCCGTGGAGGCAAAGCTCGAACGGATGCGCCGCATGCGCAGCGAGATGGACGATGTGACCGCCGGCGGCACCGCGAGCGAGATGTGCAGCTACAACAACAGCAAGGCGGAAATCGCCATGCTCAACGATATCCTGAGTGATACGCTGCAGTATGCGATCACTTTTGAAAACGTTACGCGGGAAGGCGATCAGATCCGGCGCAATTTCTCCCTGCAGTTCACGGTGGAGAGCTATGAGCATGTGGAGGCGGTCCTCAAGGCTCTGAACGAGAGTCATTACCGCTGCCTGATCGGCGATGTGCGCTGCAATGCCAGCCGCAGCAGCAATGTCATGGAGGGCAATGTGACGATCAATGCCGTGGCCACCTTCTTTGAGACCATGGTGGGCGGCGTACCGGATGCGGGCCTGCCCGAGAACAGGCCGAGCGCCAAGTGAGCGCGGGTTTTGCCTCAGCCAGGGCGGATCCCGAAGAAAACAGAACCGCTCCATGCAATGTAAAGTTCAAGGAGGTGACATATGAAAGAGCTCATGATCGAAGCCGCAGTTGACAGGCTGGAAGAAGTCCTCGCCTTTGTCGACACGGCGCTTGAGGAGCTGGATTGCCCCATGAAAGCGCAGATGCAGATCGACGTTGCGACAGAAGAAATCTTTGTCAACGTTGCAAGCTACGCCTATGCGCCCGGCACCGGCGACGTCCGGATTCAGATCGGGGCAGATCCCGAAACGAGGACTTTTACTATCACCTTCACAGACAGCGGCATCCCCTATGATCCCCTGCAGAAGGAAGACCCGGACGTCACGCTCTCGGCGGAGAAGAGGGGCGTCGGCGGGCTTGGCATCTTTATGGTGAAGAAGAGCATGGATCGCGTCGCCTATCGCCGGGAGAACGGCCAGAATATCTTCCGGATGGAAAAGCAGATCTGAACCTTTTCTGATTTCATATTTACTGTGAAAGCGGAGCTTTCATAGTAAATCCCCATGCAGCAAGCCTTGTCACTATGAATAAAAGCTGATTCATGGGGATTTACATGTGCAGGAAATCCGGCTGCCGCGTGAGCGGCGAGGATTTCGCACATTCAATATTTACTGTAAAGGCGTCAGCTTTTATAGTAAGTATACGGTTCAAGCGCCTGTTTCCCGCCGCAGGCCCGCAATTGAGAAAAAGATGTCCCGGGATCGGCACAAAGAACAAACCTGTGAAAGGAGTAATCATATGCTGAATATCATCAAATCCAAAGAGAGTGACGCCCTGCATATCGCGCTGGAGGGCCGCCTGGATACGACCACAGCACCGCAGCTGGAGACTGAGCTGAAGGCATCCCTGGGTGATACGGACAAACTCGTGCTGGACTTTGAGAAGCTGGAGTACATATCCTCTGCCGGGCTGCGCGTTCTGCTGTCTGCGCAGAAGATCATGAACAAGCAGGGCGAGATGAAGATCATCCACGTCAACGACGTTATCAATGAGATCTTTGAAGTCACCGGCTTCAGTGACATCCTGAATATCGAGTAAGCCGGCAAACGCCACGTCGACCGGAAAAGGACGTTGTGAGAATCTCACGGCGTCCTTTTTAATCCCCTGCAGGGGGCACTCTGCCGTCTTGACCGCGGAGAACTTCCATGATAAAATAATTAGGTTAAAGACTGTATAGATGGAGACGCTTATGTTTGTTGCTGATCAATGGCGGGATTTTGAGCTGATCGACTGCTCAAAGGGAGAGAAGCTGGAGCGCTGGGGAAAGTATTATCTCGTGCGCCCGGACCCCCAGGCCATCTGGGATACGCCGCGCCGCAACGTGCACTGGAACGACCGCAACGCCCGCTATCGGCGCAGCGAGACCGGCGGCGGGAGCTGGGACAAGGGAGACCTGCCGGAAAACTGGCGTATCCGCTATGGGGAGCTCACTTTCAACGTAAAGCCCATGAACTTCAAACACACCGGCCTCTTTCCCGAGCAGGCCGCAAACTGGGACTGGGCCATGGACAAGATCCGCAAAGCCGGGCGGGAGATCAGCGTGCTGAACCTCTTCGGCTATACCGGCGCCGCGACGGTCGCCTGCCTCAAGGCAGGGGCGAGCGTCTGCCATGTGGACGCCGCGAAGGGCATGGTGGCCTGGGGCAAGGAAAATGCCGCCGCGAGCGGTCTGCAGGACGCGCCGGCCCGCTGGATCGTGGACGACTGCGCCAAGTTTGTCGAGCGGGAGATCCGCCGCGGCCGCCGCTATGACGCTATCATCATGGACCCTCCCTCCTATGGGCGCGGCCCGGGGGGAGAGGTGTGGAAGCTGGAGCAGAATCTCTGGCCTTTCGTCTCTCTGTGCGCAGGCGTGCTGTCGGATAATCCGCTCTTCGTAATCATCAATTCCTACACCACGGGTCTTTCTGCTTCGGTGCTGAGCTATGTGACCGAGAGTATCTTCACCAAAAAATACGGCGGCCGTTCCGACAGCCAGGAGCTTGCCCTCCCCGTCACCGAGAGCGGTCTTTACCTGCCCTGCGGCGCGACATGCAGGTGGGAAAGCTGACTTCCGCTGCCGGCGGCAGAGGAAGGAAGTCAGCTTTCTCCGCAGCCGCGGCTATGGCGGGCCGTCGCGAAGCAGGCCCGGGATCGGCAAAAGCGGCAAGGCGGCAAGAGGAGACTTCCGCTGCCGGCGGCAATCGAATAAAAGAGTGAAGTGTTGAGAGTGAAGTTATGGTGTCCGCTTCTCGGACATATTTAAGCAGTTTCGAGGGCAGGCCTTCACTCTCCACGCTAAAAGCTCTGCCCGTCAGAAGAACGAGGTAAGACATTTGGAACCTGTTATCAAGTTTGAAAACGTACACTATACCTACCCCGGGGATGAGCTGGAGAGTCTCTGCGGCGTCGATCTCTCCATTGAGAAGGGGAGCTTTGTGGCGGTGCTGGGGCACAACGGCTCCGGCAAGTCCACGCTCGCAAAGCACATGAACGCCATCCTCGTCCCGGACGAGGGGCGGGTGCTCATCGACGGGATCGACACCGCGGACGAGGAGCATGTGCTCGATGTGCGCCGCCGCGTCGGCATGGTCTTCCAGAATCCGGACAACCAGATCGTGGCAAACGTGGTAGAGGACGATGTGGCCTTTGCGCCGGAGAACCTGGGCGTGGAGCCCGCGGAGATCCGCCGCCGGGTGAATGCCGCCCTGCGCCTTGTCGGCATGTATGATTACCGTATGCACGCCCCGCACCTTCTCTCGGGCGGACAGAAGCAGCGCGTCGCCATCGCGGGTGTCATCGCCATGGAGCCGGAGATCATCGTCCTCGATGAGCCGACGGCCATGCTCGACCCCCAGGGCCGCCAGGAGGTGGTGGACACCGCCTTTGCCCTCTGCCGCGCCAAGGGGATGACAGTGGTCCTCATCACCCACCATATGGACGAGTGCATCAACGCTGACCGCCTCCTCGTCCTCTCAAACGGCCATATCGCAGCGGACGGCACCCCTGCGGAGGTTTTCTCCGACACCGCCCTTATGGAGCGGGAGGGCCTGGATGTGCCCGAGACTGCGCACCTGCTGCGGGAGCTCCGTGCCGCCGGCATGGAGCTGGAGGGGGAACCCCTCGCGGTGGAGGAGTGCGCGGAGCTGATCGCGCATACTCTGCAGAACGAGAAACGGAGTCAGAAATAAATGGCAGAGATCATCACGGAAAACCTGTGTCACACCTACAGCGCGGGCACGCCCTTCGAGCAGACCGCCGTCCGGGATGTAAGTCTGCGCATCCCGCAGGGGCAGTTCGCTGCGGTTATCGGACACACGGGGTCCGGCAAATCCACCTTTATCCAGCACTTGAACGCCCTCCTGCAGCCCACTTCCGGGCGGGTGCTGCTGGACGGGCAGGATATCAACCGGGACAAATACGCACGGCGCGACATCAAATGGAAGGTCGGGCTCGTGTTCCAGTACCCGGAGTACCAGCTCTTTGAGGAGACGGTATACCGGGATATCGCCTTCGGGCCGACCAATATGCAGCTCGGGAAAGAGGAGATCGACGAGCGCGTCCGCGAAGCCGCCGCCTTTACCGGGGTGGAGGAGACCCTCTTCGAGCGCTCTCCTCTGGAGCTCTCGGGCGGACAGAAGCGCCGCATCGCCATCGCGGGCGTCATCGCCATGCGGCCGGAGGTGCTGATTCTGGACGAGCCCACCGCGGGCCTCGATCCCGCGGGCTGCGCCCAGATCCTGGACAACATCTGCAATTACAGGGAGAAGACCGGCGCGACGATCCTGATCGTGAGCCACAGCATGGATGACGTGGCCCGCATCGCCGGGCGCATCATCGTCTTCGACAGGGGCCGCGTCGCCATGGACGGCACACCGGAGGAGATTTTCTCCCACGCGCGCGATCTGTCCATGATCGGACTCAGCATCCCGAAGGCGGCCCAGCTCGCCTGCGCCCTGCGGGACCGGGGCGTCCCGCTGCCCGAGGGGATCTACACCCGTGAGCGGCTTTTAGAGGCGCTGCTTGCCATAAGGGAGGGGAGAACATGCTGAAGGATATCACCCTCGGCCAGTATTTCCCCGGCAATACCGTCGTGCACCGCCTCGATCCGCGCACCAAGATCCTGCTTGTCGTGGTGTATATTGTGGCCCTCTTCCAGGCCAAAGGCTGGATCGGCTACGGGCTTGTGACGCTCGTGACGCTCGCCTGCACGGCGCTCTCACAAATCAAGCTGGGCAGCATGTTCAAGGGCGTGAAGCCCATGCTCTTCATCATTGCCCTCACGGCGCTCTTGAACATCTTCTACACCGCCGGCACCCCGGTCCGTCCCGGCTGGATCATCACCTGGGAGGGCATCGCCAGGGCCGTGCAGATGATGCTTCGCATTGTGCTGCTCATCTCCGGCACCTTCCTGCTGAC
>CAMHEN010000046.1 GCA_946184165.1 uncultured Clostridia bacterium
GCCGCGTTATTGCCGTCCATGGTCTTGTAGTGTCTCTCCATACAGTCATCTCCATATCTAATATAGTTTTTGCCGATGGACAGCTTTATAATACCACGAAAGAGCCCCCTTGTAAACTCGTTTTCCTTAGAAAAATATTATCCCGCTCCGGATGCGCTTTCGCAAAAAAATGCTAAAACCCGACAGCGGTGGGGAAAGTTCCCCCTGATCCGACCCGCTTTTTCCCGCCGCGGTGGGGCGTGATACCCTGCAATTGCCCTAAAAATCCGTGAAATCATTGACGGATATGCAAAGATGTGGTAAAATAAAGCGCACGTCGGGGTGATCCCCACGTTGTTTTTCCACCGTATATTTTTATTTTTTGTCAAAGAAAGGTGTTGAATATGATCTGTTTAAATTGCGGGAAAGCGATTGACGACGATCTGAAAGTCTGCCCCTTCTGCGGCAGTCTGACAGACGCCTATGCCGGGGATGATCCCGCCGTTATGCCGGATGCCGACCCCGTGGCCGATGTGCCGGTCGATTCCGATGACGGGCAGGATTATTTTGACGAAAACCCCGTCTATCCCGAGGCCCGCAAGCGTTCAGCGCCGCTGCGGCTTTCCGGCGGGTCGGTGCCTCTGATCCTGGCCGGGGCGGCCTGCGTGCTCGCTCTTGCCTGCCTTGTCAGTATTCTGAGCCTGCGCAAGACGCTGCGGGAGCAGAACAACGTCCTCACCGGCAGCGTATCCGAGGTGCGCAATGCGGTCAACGGGGTCAACGACCGGCTGCTTGAGCTGGACGAGACGCTCTCCCGCGTACAGTCCGAGGCTTATAACCAGCTCGCAAGCCAGTCCATCGCCGTCACGAAGGACATCACCCCGCTCACCGGCCCTGTGGAGGCGGGCAAGTATAACCGTATGTTCATCGTAAACGTCAAGGGCAACCTGAGTGTGAACTCCTCCTTCGACTGGCAGAAGTACAACGAATCCACCGGCGGCTGGGTGTCCATCGTCTTCACGGGCGACGCCACCACCAATGAAGAATACGGCCTGCGTCTGGAGAACAGCTTCGACCGGAATGAGAACACCTACACCTCCATCCTCTGGGCAAACGGCATCAAGCCCGCAGCCAGCGGCACCTACCGCTGCGTCATCACCGACGCCACCGGCATCACCAAGACCAGCGCCGAGGCCACCGTCTCCGTGTTCTGAGGCACAAAGGAACCGCAGAAAAAGCCGGTCTTACGGCGTGAGGGAGGGGCTTGCCCCTTCCGCGCACAGAAACATTAAAAAATCGCAAAAATGTACGGCGAATTTCGTAAAAAATTACGATTTTCGCCGTACATTGCTTTTAAATTGGCATCCCATAAAACAAGCAGCGTATCGCGAGGCGCCTGTCACGTGTCCGGATATAACAGCGCATCCGCCGGAACGCGAAGGGTTTTGCACAGAGCAATCAGCTCAATTGGAATTGTGCTGTTTTACTCCTGCGTGATCTGTTCTCGTTTCTGCTGTTCGATTACTTGTTTATAAACCTTTTTATAATGAGGGATGTTATGGCCAAATCATTTTCATCCAGATAGGAAAGCTGCTCTGTGATCTCGGACATAAGGGAAGGATTCTTTAGCTTCCTGTCAAAGAATTCAATTGGCGTTATGTCAAAATAATCACATATTGCAAAAAATTCCGTCATAGACGGAAGCGTCTTTCCCGAAGAAATATTGTTGATATACCCCCTGCTGTGACCGAGGTCATAGCTCATCTTGTATTCGGAAACGCCTTTTTGCAGCCGCAATTGCGTGATCCGCTCCCGCACATATTCAATATCCACGATGATCACCCTCCTTATAACAAGAGGATAGTCCAAGAAACGCAAAAAATAGATGGTTTAAAGATGCGAAAAGCCTTGAATAGCCCTCAAGAAAATGTTATAATCTTTTTACAGCATACTTATACGTGAAAATAACATTTTAAAAAGGTTAGCTGCGCGATGTAGACAAGGGTGAATTGAACTGCAAGTTCCCGGTGTGCTGCGCTCAATCGGGATGACAAGCGGTCAGCTTGTTCGGCTATGCATTTAATATCTCGAGCGATCCCCACAACAAACTGTTTGAAAAGGAGAATTATTATGACAAACAATCGCGTTGTTTTTTGCGCAAAATACAAAAAGGATGCAATCGACGTCCTTACTATCATGAAAGACCAGCTGAGCAATTGCTTTGATGTCATCGATAAAGAATTTTGCGAAAGAATGGAACAGACATTAGAAGCCCATTCTGACGCTGGGAAGGATGTCGAATTGGATAAAAAGTGGTTGTACGTTATTATTGATGCAATCAATTTGCTTAACGAAGATGAGGCTGCCAAATATCATGATTTGCAGGAATACGTACGCAAGCTCAGAGATCAGAAATAAACGCTGAAAAGGAGCATAACATGAAAACAATATTGCGCCTGACTGTATCACTAATGCTATGCACCATTCTCTGCCTTTGTCTCGCATCCGCCGCCCATGCGGAAACTGTTGACTCCGGCCCATGGGGAGACTTGACATGGACACTGGATGATGAGGGAACATTGAACATCTCCGGATCCGGTAAAATCAATGACTTTGCACAGGGCTCCACCGCTGCCTGGCGGCCTTACAAAAATGCCATTCGTTCCGTCATGATCGAAGACGGTGTGACCGGTATTGGGATGGCTTCCTTTCATCAATGTATAAATCTGAGAAGTGTGCAAATCCCTTCAAGCGTTGAGTCTATTGGGGGCGCTGCATTCAGGGAGTGCAGCAGTTTAGGCAATCTTGTAATTCCAGAGGGCGTTCGCTCCTTCGGCGGGGACGCATTTTTACGCTGTGGCAGCCTGACGAGTGTGACAATCCCGGCCAGTGTTGTCAGAATGGATGGTTTCCCATTCGCAGGCTGCAGCAATCTGACAGAAATCAAGGTTGATCCCGATAACCCGGCTTTCTGCGATGTAGATGGAATCCTGTTCACCAAAAATATGTCAATTATCTGGCAATTCCCTGCCGGAAAAGGCGGGGTTTATACGATTCCCAACATGGTGACGCGCATTCAGTGGGGAGCATTTTATGGTTGCTCTGGGCTTGAATGTGTGATACTTCCGGAAGGAATTACGGACATTGGAGGAAGCGCCTTTTATGGCTGTAGCAGCTTGACAGAGCTTACGTTTCCGGACAGTGTCGCCGCCATTGGTGACTATGCCTTTGCAAGCTGCAGCGGGTTGACGAACATCGTGATCCCGGAGGGCGTGCCCAGTATTGGGCGCTGTACTTTTTCCAGATGTAGCGGCCTGACAAGTGTAAAGCTCCCGGACAGCGTGACAAGCATTGGCGATTGGGCTTTTGAAGATTGCAGCAGCCTGACGGAAGTGACAATCCCAGGTAGCGTGACCAGCCTCGGCCGTAGTATCTTTTACAGATGCAGCGGTCTAACAAGTGCGACGATCCCAGATAGCGTGGCTAGTATCGGCGATTGGGTCTTTGAACAGTGCAGCGGTCTGACAAGAGTGAAGCTCCCGGACAGCGTGACAAGCATCAGCATTGGTATGTTCTCCAGATGCAGCAGTCTGACGAGTGTAACGATCCCGGAGAGTGTCATCAGTATCGGCGAATCTGCTTTCTACGACTGTAGTGGGCTGACGAGCGTAACGATCCCAGACAGCGTGACAAGCATCGGCTGCTGGGCCTTCTCCGGCTGCAGCAGTCTGACGAGTGTGACCATCCCCGAAAGCGTAACCAGCATCGAGGACAACACCTTCGACCGCTGCAGCAGTCTGACAAATGTGACGATCCCGGACAGCGTGACGAGCATCGGCGGCAGTGCCTTCTACGAATGTAGTAGCTTGACAAGCGTGACGATCCCGGACAGTGTGACAAGCATCGGCAATCGGGCCTTTTTAAATTGTAGTAGCTTGACAAACGTGATGATCCCGAACAGCGTCACCAGCATCGGTTTCTATGCCTTCTACGGCTGTAGTAGATTAACAAGTGCTGGACCGAAAGGAGGCGACTATAACTACCAATTTGGCTGGACCGTAACAATACCACTTGATGCCTTCTCCGGCTGCAACAGTCTGACGAGCGTGACGATCCCGGACAGCGTCACCACCATCGGCGATCATGCCTTCAACGAATGTAGTAGCTTGACAAGCGTAACGATTCCGGAGGGCGTGACTAGAATCGGCGGCTATACCTTCTATAAATGCAGTAGCTTGACAAGCGTGACGATCCCGGACAGCGTCACCACCATCGGCGCCCTTGCCTTCGATGGCTGCAGCAGTCTGACGGATGTGTTCTTTGGGGGTACGAAGGAAACGTGGGATAAAATTACCGTTGGGGCTTACAATGAGTCCCTAACCAATGCAACGATCCATTACGAGAGCAGCCCTGTTATAACCTATACCGTCACCTACAACGCCAACGGCGGCACGGGAATGCCGGGGGCGCAGGAAAAGACGCATGGCACTAACCTCACTCTTTCCTCCACCAAGCCTACCCGTGCAAGCACGAGTGCGGGCAGCTACACCGTAACCCTCAACGCAAATGGCGGCAGCGTGAGCCCGGCATCTCTGAGCGCGGCACGCACGACCAGCTACACGTTCAAGAACTGGAACACCGCCGCAAACGGCAGCGGCACAAGCTACAATCCCGGCGCAAGCTACAGCACTGATGCCAATGTGACCCTTTACGCCCAGTGGAGCAGCAGCACCAGCACGGCAGCCGTCACGCTCCCGACCCCGACACGCTCCGGTTTCATCTTCAAGGGCTGGGCGACAAGCAGCGGTGCAGCCTCCGGCGTCACCGGAAGCTACACGCCCTCCGGCAATGTGACCCTCTACGCCGTGTGGGCTGGCCCCGACTTCGTCCTCCCGGCGGCGCTCACGACCATTGACGCCGAGGCCTTCGCGGGCGGCGCATTCAGCTACGTCAAGCTGTCGGACAAGACCACCTCGGTCGGCGCCCGCGCGTTTGCAGACTGCCCGAATCTCCGGTACGTCTACATCCCCGAGGCGACGACCGGCATCGCAGGCGACGCCTTCTCCGGCGTGGACGGCCTCACCATCCTCGGCAGGAGCGGCAGCTATGCGGAGTTCTTCGCGCTGAGAAACGGCTATGCCTTTGACGCCGCGGAATAAGACCGGGCAAAAAACGGCCGTAAAAAAGGCCTCCCGGCACCGTAATACCAATCCTTAATAAGATGCTATAATATTAAGGAGCGATGTGATATAGAGTTGATGTTCCAAAATGAAGCGGGTTTTGGACGCATCAACAAGCGTATAAATCGGCATGAAAAAAGTACGGCGATTTCGTAGAAAGCTACGATTTCGCCGTACATTGCTTTTCAATGGTTACACCATGCTGCCGGGAGGGGCAAGCCCCTCCCCTACGTATCCTGAGGGACTTTTCTGCAGTCCCTTTTTATGCGCTCAATAATCCGGCGTGTAGCTCCAGACGTTGCTGCCGCGGAGCTTTTCGTAATAGAGGGCTTTTATCATGCCGATGTAGGGGATCGTCCAGACCTGCGCAGCATATCCCACATAGGGGACGAGGGCCAGCAGGAGCCAGCCGATCAGACTCAGATCCAGCAGGAAGAGCTCGTTTTTATGTCCGGCCATCATTCGCTTGGATTCGCGCAGACACTGGACAGGGGATTTTGCGGGATCGTCCAGGAGGATATACAGCGCCTGGGAATAGCGATAATGGGCGATCACGCCCGGGACGACCAGGAGCATGCTCCACAGGCCTACCAGAACTCCCTGCAGGAGGTTCAGCAGAATGATCTTCCACCAGAGGCTGAAGCCGTCAAGCAGGTTTCCCATACAGGGCTGGCGGTTGCGGATCGTGTTGAGCAGGAAGAGCACGAAGCCCGCCCCGATGACGCCCGAGACGAGCATCAGCAGAAGGTTGATGGCATAGGCGGCAGGGGGCGGCTGCATGGTCTCCGCATACTGCAGGGCGTACTCATAGTTCCCCGCTGAGGCGTAATGCAGGTAATTCATGGCCTCGCTCTCACTGATGTTGACGCTCATCACACGCGAGGCCAGCGCCCGGAGGACGACGGTGATGATAAGGTAGACAAGCCCGACGCTGATCACGCGCGGGTTGGAGGTCGCGATAACCTCACGCGCCCTGGATTTGAGTGCAGATCTGTCCATTGTCAGAGCGCCCCTCCTTTTCTGTATTCCATCGCGAATACTATTCGCAATAATGACTATACCATTCTCGCGGCGCGGTGTAAAGAAAACAAGTTGTGAACTCCCGCGGCTTATCTGATGGATCCTTATCAGATGATATAGTCGAAGCCCTCGCCCTCCCTGCGCATGAGGTCCTGTACGGTAAAGCCGCCCAGATATTCACAGACGACCCGGTCCAGCCCCTCCCACAGCGGAAGCGTGCGGCAGGCCGCAGCACGCGGGCATGGTCTGCCGCCCTCCTCCAGGCAGGCTACCGGCACCAGCGGCCCCTCCGTGTGCCGCAGGATGTCCAGCACGTTGATCTCATCCGGGTCGCGGGCCAGGCGATAACCGCCGCCCTTGCCGCGCAGTCCTTCGATATAGCGTCCTTTGACCAGATCCTTCACAATGCTCTCGAGATATTTTTCGGAGATCTCCTGCCGGTCGGCTGCCTCCTTGAGCGTGATATAGCCCTCGCTCCGGTGCTCGGCCAGATCTATGAGGATGCGCAGCGCATAACGCCCGCGGGTCGAAATCATCATGGTTCTTTCCCCCTGTATCCGTGTCTCTTCTGTTACCTATTATACAGAAAGGTTTATAGGATTGCAAGCCCTTCCGGCTGTACATCCGGTTCTTCCCGCTGTGCGAATCCTTTTTCCTTGTGATTGCCGCGAAGCAGTACGAAAAACCAGTTGACCCCGCGATATGAAAATGCTATTATGTTACCTAAGTACAGGATTTCACAACTGCAGACTCTGTTTGCGGTTGAATAATACTCCCTTACAGGAGGGCAGCATGAAAAACCGTGTCGGAAGAACCATTATCGGCATCCTCGCCCTGCTCCTTTTAGGCTTCTACACCTATCGGCAGGAGCAGATCCATTACCACAGCAACGATGTGGCGGCATGGGGCCCCGCTACCGGCCTGCATCCCGAGGGCTTCCAGGCCGACAGCGTCATTGGCTCTGAGCCGGAGACGCCTGTCCAGATGACCTATGAAAACGAAGCGCAGCCGGCGCCCGCAGCGCCCGAGGCGGAGCAGGCGCCCCTGCCCGAGGAACCGGCGCCCGTGCCGGAGGTTCCCGCGGCGGACCCGTCGCTGCAGCTCGCGCGGGACAATGCGGCCGCCCTCGGACTGCCCGAACCGCCGGAGGTGGACATCGGGAGCTGGGAAATGCTGCTCGCCAATCCCTCCCACCCGATCGAGACCTATCAGCCGCCTCAGATGGGCTATCTCAATATGACGGTGAGCGAGACGGATATCCAGACCAACTACAACCCGAACCGCTGCGCGGTGGATCTGCGCATCGCGGATCAGCTCCTCGCTTTTGCCCTGGGCTGCAAGGACGCGGGGCTGCCGGTCTACCTCTCCTCCGGCTACCGCTCCTATGACGAGCAGAGCTATCTGTTCCAGCGCAAGATCGGCCAGGGCTATTCCGAGGAGACCGCCGCCACCATCGTGGCCCGTCCCGGCACCAGCGAGCATCAGACCGGTCTCGCCTGCGACATCACGGACTTCTACCGGGAGACGAAGGACAGCTCTCTCGAGGATACCGCGACCTATCAATGGCTGCGGGACAACTGCGCGGATTACGGCTTTGTGGTGCGTTATCCCGCCGACAAGAGCGGCAGCGCGGACAGCATTACCGGCATCATCTATGAGCCCTGGCATTTCCGCTATGTCGGCGTGGAGGCCGCGCGCTACATGACGGACAACAATCTTTGTCTGGAGGAATTCCTCGCCCTCTACGGAGTCGAGTAACAGCAGCTTATGAAAAGATACAGAGTTGTTTTGATTTTTGCGGCGCTTCTTCTGCTTCTCACAGCTGCCGGCTGCGCCGGGCTTCCGATCGCTTCTCTGCCCGTCGCCTTCGCCGCGGAGGATGAGGGCATTTCGGAGGAGACGGAGGCAACTGCCGCAGAGGCTGCGGCGCCGGAGGCTCCCGCGTCCGCCGCGATCGTGCTGCCCCCGCTGCCCGACGTTGACATCAACAGCTGGGAGTTTCTCTACGCCGGGCCTCATCTCGGCGTCGGCCGCTACCACCCCCATGTCCGAAATGTGGACGGCCAGTATATGGACGAGCGCTGCGCCCAGGCTGCGATCGATTTTCTTTCCGCCGCCCGTGCGCAGGGGTTTGACGTCTATATCTGCACCGCCTACCGCAACTGGGAATATACCAGCTTCTGGTATGAGCAGGAAATGCACAAATACGGCGAGTATGATTATGAATACTGCCACTTCGCGCCCGGCACCTCCTATGAGACCGCAAAGCACGTTTTTGCCGCGGGCTGCAGCGAACATTCCACCGGTCTCGCCTTCGACATCACGGACGAATCCTACTACTGGGCGGATGTGAACTACAGCAACATCCATGACGAGACCGTCGCGGGCACGCCCGTGTGCGAATGGATGGATGCGCACTGCACCGAGTACGGCTTCATTGTGCGCTACCCCGAGAGCAAGAAAGACGTCTACGGCATGGCCTGCTATCCCGGGCACTACCGCTACGTCGGCAAAGAGGCCGCGGAATACATCACGGAGAACGACCTCTGCCTGGAGGAGTTTCTGGCTCTGTACGGCAAGACGATCGCGGGCGTCAACTACGTGAACGAATACGTGGTGCGGGAATCCTGAACGGGAGCGGCGCACTGCGATGCACACACAGAAAGCGGGCGAATTCGAGCCAAAGCTGCGAATTCGCCCGTTTTGTTTTTTCTGCATGTACGCTTCTACTCCACCGTAATGCGGCGGCACTCGAGATAGCAGCGCTTTTCCTGGGCGTGGCCCATGGAAAAGGTCTTGCGCGGCAGGACGCCGTCGACCACGATACTGCGGAAGAGCGCCTCTTTGGGGAAATCCGGCAGCAGGAAGGACATCCGCTCCAGTCCCTGCGCCAGGCTGACCGCCGTCTCTTCATCGTGGATATAGTCGATCTGCGCGCTGCGGCTGCGCAGATAGCGGTCGAGAAAGCGCTGCAGGGCCGCAACAGGGAGCACGCCGAGTTCCGGGTCCAGGAAGACCGTACCCTGCCGCTCGCCCGTGACCCAGTCCACCGCATGGCCGCCCGGGGCGGAGGCCGCTTCCGCCTCATGCAGCAGCTCCTCCGCATCGACGCCGGTCAGCAGCCGGTGGATCGGCTCGAAGCGCTGCGCCTCGTCCCGGATGTTATCCAGCTCGACCATCGCGTAGCGTGCGGGATGCGCCGTACCGGCAAGCGCGGGGTTCTCCTCCTTGAGAGCCTCCCAGCAGGTCTTGGCCGCAGCGAGGGAGTGGTTCCCGTCTCCCACGGCGTAGAACAGCGGGGCTTTTCCCGTTTCCGCAAAGCGGGCCGCGGTCTCCGTC
The DNA here is from genome assembly GCA_946184165.1 of uncultured Clostridia bacterium. Classification (GTDB taxonomy): domain Bacteria; phylum Bacillota; class Clostridia; order Oscillospirales; family Oscillospiraceae; genus Limivicinus. The sequence continues at coordinate 9,519 of CAMHEN010000046.1, forward strand.
TCGTAAGCCGCCAGCGCCGCATCGAGCGCGGCGGCATCCTCTCCCCGGACAAGCCGCCCCTCGATCCGGCCGCTGCCCTCCATCAGGTTAAAGGTATAGAGGAGCGGAAGCTCCTCTTTGCGCTCCTCCAGGGTGCCGAGCACAGCGTCGGAGGCGTCGTCCATCAGAAGGATCACGTGGCTCATCTCCAGCGGCGCGCCGCTGCGGATTTTTACACGCGGCGGGATGCGGTTGAGCACCGTCTGCTCCGTGGCGCGCACCGGCGTTTCGGCTGCGCTGCGGTAGTCGTAGGCCTCCAGATCGATCACGCCCACCACGCCGCGGCGCACGGAGCCGTCGAGCAGCTCCCGTTCCACATAGACATAGGCGTCGGGATAGGCGCAGAAAACGTCTCCCTCCAGATAATCGCGCATGCAGGCCCTGATGGAGTCGATGCGCGCCGCCTCCTCTTCTCCGAGCTCCGCCTCGGGCAGGATAATATGATAAGCGGAGGGCACGCCGTCGACACGTGCGCGGACCTTCTGCCAGTACTCCGGCTGAGAGGTGAACTGATCGCAGGCGATCACCGCCCAGTTTTCCAGCAGTTCCGCGCGGGGGATCAGCAGCTCCGCCTTCTGAAATATCGCCATTGCTTACTCTCCTTTATTCTCATCCACGCCATGTTATCATGGCGGAACGAAAAAAGCTACGAAAGATTTGTCAGATTCCGGGAGACCGCCGTGTTTTTTATGCGATGCATCATCCCTCCGCGCTGAAGGTAAAAGCCCCGGGCAGAAGAATAAAGCAGCAGCCTTCTACAGCGCGGCATGCATAGTCTCTCCTCCGAAAAACGATGGTTCAAATTCTGTTATGTTGTTTATTATAGCATAAGAAAGCGCCTATCACAATACTGATTCTCGTCGCCGCGGCCCCTGCGGTTTCCTTGGATATCCATTGCATGTTTCCCGCCGCTGCGGTACAATGGCGCCATGGAAACACGCACCGCCAAAAAACGCGGCCTCGCCGCCATTTTCGCGCTCTGCCCTGCCGCGTTCGTGCTCGCGCTGTCAGGGGCGGGGCTGATCTCGCTGTTTTTTGCCCTGCGGCACAGGCAGGATCTGATGCGGCGTCTCTCCCTGGGCGTCGTCCAGCCGCTGCACCATCGCTTGGCGAAGCTGAGCGCCGCACTCCCCTTCTCCCTGGCAGAGTGGCTGTATGCGCTGGTGATTGTCGGGGCTTTGGTTTACATAATCTTCGAGCTTCTGCAGCTCCGCAGACCCGGGCGATCTGCGCGGCTTTGGCGGCTGGTCGTGCGGCTCACCGCGCTGGGGCTGGATGTTTACGCGCTGTTCTGCCTGCTGTGGGGAGTGTACTACTATGGAGACGATTTTCTCGCCCGAAGCGGCCTCTCCGTGGGCGCGGTTTCGGCGGAGGAGCTGGAGCTTGTGACGCTCTATTTTGCCGAGCGGGTCAACGCCTGGAGCGATCTCGTGCCCCGGGATGCCTCGGGTCTCTGCCGCACGGATAGGCAGGCGGCGCTCTCCCGCTCGTCGGGGATCTTTGCCCGGGCCGCCCTCCGCTTCCCCTGTCTTGACGGGCCCGAGGTCCCGGTGAAGGGCATGTTTTTCTCCCGCTTCATGAGCGCCATTGACTTTACCGGCTTTTTCTGCCCCTTCACAGCCGAGGCAAACGTCAACATGGATTTTCCCGAAGCGCTCTTCGCCGCCACGGTGGCGCATGAGCTCTCCCACCAGCGCGGCGTGGCCAAGGAGCAGGAGGCTAACTTCGCCGCGGTGCTGGCCTCTCTTGAGAGCGGGGATGCGGATTTCTGCTATTCCGCGTGTCTGCTCGCCTATGTTCATCTCTCCAGCGCCCTCGGCGAAGCGGACCCCGCGGCTCAGCAAATGATCTGGGAGGGGCTTTGCCCGGAGGTCAAGGCCGATCTGCAGGCAAACCGCGACTACTGGGCCCGCTTCGATACGCCTGTTCAGGCCGTGGCCGACACGGTGTATGAGGGCTTTCTGCAGAGCTACGGGCAGACGCTCGGCATGCGCAGCTACGGCGCCTGCGTGGATCTGCTGGTCGGGTACTACGGCGATGCGGCCCGCGCCCGCTTCTCCGCAGCGGAGACAGGAGGCGTCATGATATCTGAAAACCGCTGCGAAAAAACGCTTGACAAATTTTGAAAAGCATGTATAATAGCTTTGCGTTTAGCGGGATTGTGTAAAGGTAGCACAGCGGACTCTGACTCCGTATGTGAGGGTTCGAATCCTTCTCCCGCTGCCAGATATCGGCTTGAATCGTTATGATTCAAGCCGATTTTCTTTTGTTTTACCGGCCTTTTACCGGCTATTTGTTCCTTCATGCCCTTACGGGTGCCCTTACCGCGTTGAAAAAAGGGTTATACAGTGAGACAAATCGAGGGATTTCGGTACACATCGTACTTTCAAATGCCCGGGATCTGACGCACATATTCTTCCATCCGGCTGGCGCTGGCTGCCTTCATGGCATCGGAAACATGGCCGTAAACGTCCAACGTAAAGGCCGCCGTGGCGTGGCCGAGGTTCCCTTGCACCGTCTTCACGTCGTCCCCGTTCTGCAGCGAAAGCACCGCGTAGGTGTGGCGCAGATCGTGGACTCTGGCGTTCGGCGCGCCGATCTCTGCGGCGAGCTTCTTGAAATGGTTGGACGTGGTCTGCGGCTGCAGCGGCGTTCCAAAGACGGTCAGGAAGGCCAGCGAGGTCCGGTGTTCGGCCTCCGTGTTCCAGCCCTTCCAAGCCGCGGAAGCAGCCTCCCTTTGCCGGATCTGCAGATTATATTGCTTTCGCATCAGCTCCATCACGTAGGGCGCCGGTTTCAGGATGCGTCCTTTGCCGTTTTTCAGGGAGGCAAACATCACACCGCCGTCGCGCAGCGGGCGCTTCTGCAGCTGCTTGTTGACGCGGATCACCCCGCGCCGGAAGTCCACGCAGTCCCAGGTGATGCCCAGGGCTTCCGCCTTGCGGACGCCGGTGAGCAGGATCACTTTCAGAAGAATGCCGTATTCCTCGTCCTGCTCGGCCATCTGCAGAAGCAACGCGACCTGGTCGTCCGTCAGCGGTTCGACCTCGTGTCTTTCGATCCGGGGCAGGATCACGCCCGTGCAGGGATTGCGGCGGATATATCCGCTTACCACCGCCACGGCCATGGCCTTGCTCAGAACGCCGTGGGCGTTCTTAACCGTCTTCGGTGAGATTCCCGGCGAACCATCCGGAGGCTTGCTGAGGCGGTTATAAAACTTCTGCACTTCCGGTGTGGTCAGCTTTCCCAGGGTGATATCGCCGAGTTCCGGCTTGATATGCGTGTTGATAATGGCGCGGTAGTGCTTGAGGGTCGAATACTTCTTGTCGCCGCAATACTCGCTCATCCAGATATCCAGCCATTCGCGCAGCGTCATTTTGGAGGGCTCGATGTACTCGCCTTCGTCGATCTCACTGATGATCTGCGTCAGCTTTTGCCGGACTTCCTTCTGTGTCGCGCCGAAAATGGATTTCTGGATCTGCTTGCCATCCTTGTCAAAGCCGTTGGTGTACCGCCCTTCCCAGCTTCCGCTGGAACGTTTGCGGATCGAGCCGGAGCCGTTTGGATTTTTCGATTTCTTGGTCAATAATACCTCGCTTTCCTCGCATTTCCGAATCAGTCGGTCAGGTGCGATTTCATTATATCACTTTTACACTTTAAAGCAAGAAATTTATAATGGGATATCCCATTTTTTCGCGTTGCACCTGTGTCGCTTATGACGATATGACGGTATTCAGGGGGTGTCCGAATACCGTCATGATCGTCATATCGTCATGGGATCAGGCGGGCAGCTCGGAAAGCGTGATCATGCGGGCATCCGGTGTGCGGCTGAAATCGTAGCGCACACCATATTGCTGTGCGAGGGTCTGGACGCTCGCGTTGAGCTGTCGGGTCAATGCGTTCGGTTTGGTATTCGGCGGCAGGACGGTCGTCAGTGCACCCGTCAGTTCGGTGGGTGTGCCCTGCCATCCGTGACACTCGGATACCAGTTTCTGTACGGCAACGAGCAGCTTGTTCGAACTCTCGTCCGGCTTGTCCGTCCCGTACTCAATGAATTGCCAGCGCTTGCTCTCGTCAAATTCCAGCTTCAGCCGGAGATCCGCTACCTCGCGCCCGGTGATATCCAGCGTGGCTGTCTTGCCGATGCGGGAGGGCTTTTGCAGTACCATGGCCCCGTCTGCACAGCCGAGCAGGCCGTTGGTGCCGGAAATCTTGTTGAAGGAATCGTCCGAGTCCTCCTTGCGGGTGTGGTGCACCACCAGGATCGTGATATCGAAACGATCGGCGATGGTTTTGAGTGAGGTCATGACCTCGTAATCCCCGCCGTAGCTGTAGCCCTCGGTTTTCATCTGCCGGATGCGCTGCAGGGTGTCGACGATCACAAACCCCACATTCGGGTGCGCCGCGAGGAAATTGCCGATCTGCTGCTCGAAGCCTTTGCCCAAAAGCTCAGCCTCGGTGGCGATCCAAATCTTATCCGCCTCGCCGCCTGTGACCTCGCCCAGGCGCTGCTGGATACGCTGTTCGGTGTCCTCCAAGCTGACATACAGCACCTCGCAGGGCGTTGTCTGAAACTCCCAGACTTTCTCGCCCTTGCTCACGCGATCCGCCAGCCAGAGCACCAGCCAGCTTTTGCCGATCTTGGATGCGCCGGCCAGGATATACACGCCCTTGCCCAGCATTTTTTCAATCAGCCAGCCGGTCGGCTTGAACGCCATCTCCATAAGGTCGTTGGCGTTCACGGCGTCAAGTTCAAGGACCGTCTCACCCAACATACGTTGGATATGCCGCACCGCGCCAGTCGGCTTCATGTTGGGATGGCTGAGAAGGACATAATCCAGCAGGTCGCCCCGCTTGCCGCAGTGCATACACAGCCAGGTATCATCCTTCATGAGCCCTGCGGTGTCCCCGCAAATCGGGCAGGCGGTAATAAACTCATCCGTATCCAGTGCGATGTGAGCCGCTTTCAGGTAATCCCGCAGCCGCGGCTGTACACGCTCCCGGAAATCCAGAATCTTGTCTTCCGTCATGGGCACACCTCACGAAGCGAGGGAGTGTTCATCCATCCAGCGCAGCAGGTTGTCGCGCACAACGAGCATGCGGTTCCCGACGCGCAGTGTGGGAAAGCTTTCACTTCGCATAAGCCGATAAGCGTTGGCCCGGGAAATGTTCAGCACGCCCGCGAGCTGATTGGCGTTAAGCACCAGCGGGAGATCGGAAAAAGAATAGAAAGTGTTGGCGGCAGTGGTGGTAGTAGTCATGGCAATCGCTCCTTCCTGGCAATTCATTTCAGTATTCAGTTGAAAAGGTTCATGGGTGGTTTTCAATGTCTGCTATGGTGTCCTCCTTTCCCTCAATCCAAGTCTTTGATGACCTTGACAGCCACGCCCTGGATGAGGCAGCTGTCCACGATGATGTCCTCATAGCGGTTGTTTTCCGGGTGGAGGCAGATGTGATCCTCCTTCGGACGGAAGCGTTTGAGTGTTGCCTCATCGTCCACCAGCGCCACCACGATCTGATTATAGTTAGCCGTGCTCTGCTGGCGGATCAGGACGAGGTCGCCGTCCTCAATGCCCGCGCCG
>CAMHEN010000047.1 GCA_946184165.1 uncultured Clostridia bacterium
CAACTGCATCAACTGGGGCATGACGCCCTTCCTCGTGCAGAACCCCGAGGTCTTCTCACTGGGCGACTACATCTTTGTCCCGGGCTTGCGCAAGGCGATCCTGGAGAGGAACGACGACATCACCGCCTACGCTGTGAAGCCTGACGGAACCGTCACCGAATTCCACTGCTCCGTCGGCGCGCTGACCGATCCCGAGCGTCAGATCATCACCGACGGCTGCCTCATCAACTACTACCGCAACAATAAGTAATCCCCTTTTTCTTCCTTCGGAAGCCCTGCGGATTCGTCCAACGGGCTTCCGCTTTTATTCCCAAAGTAGACTCATGACAGGTGCTAAACTACCTCTGCGCGCACATATACATGACTCAGAGAACGTGCGGCGATCCTGCGCCGCGCAGGGGAGTGGTGTGAGTGCGAATGAGCTTAGAGGAGCGGGCCTGCGACCTGGCCGAGTATATCATCGAGAACAGGACCACCGTCCGCGCCGCCGCAAAGAAATTCGGCGTGTCAAAATCCACCGTGCACAAGGATCTGACCGAACGGCTGCCCCATGTGAATCCTGGACTCTACGGCCAGGTGCGCGTGCTGCTGGACATAAACAAGGCGGAGCGGCATATCCGCGGCGGCCTCGCCACGCGGAGAAAATATAAGGGCAGCAACGCATAATGCGGCAAGAGCAGATTCCGGGAAAAACCGTATTCTGATTATGGCAGTTTTTTGCAGGCATACTTTGTGTATTTCAAGAAAAACTGACGAAATCAGAGCGCTGTTTTTCCGGAAGATGCCCCAGGTGCAATGCTGCTCCGAGGGCAGATAGAGAGAGCGTCCGCGCAGGCGGACGCTCCAAGATTAACATATTATAGAATCCATAATATAAATAACATAAAATAGTTTACATAAACCGATCCCAATATTTGGCCAGTTCGTCAAAGCGGCTCTTGAGCTCCCCGGCAAGGCGGGCCTGTTCGTTTTCGAACCCGGCACCCAGGTTCTGCAGATCGCCGATGCGCTTCTGCCCCTGATCCAGGAGATCGTTTCGCAGCTTCAGGATGCTCTCGCTCAGCTCCTGCATCCTGGCTTTCTGGCGTTCCCGGCTGCGGTTGTATTCATCCATGCTGGCGGCGATGCTGTGGATAAGATCGTCCGAGAGCCCCGTGTGTCTGGGGTACTTGCCGCCACGGTAGTTGTCGATCACGACCTCATAGCGGCGGGCGGCGCGGGTCACAGACTCTTCCCAGGAGAGATAGAGATCCCGCTGGGCCCCGTCGCCCACGGCTTTGAAGATCTCCGGCTTCCGGCAGAGCTCCAGGAGCTTTGCCGCCATGCTCTCGGCGTTCTCCTCAATGAGAAAGCCGTTCACGCCGTCGACGGCGTCCTCCGCGGCGCAGCTTCCCGCAATCAGGACGCTTGCGAGCCCGCAGGCCGCAGCCTCATGCACCACGAGACCGTTGGTGTCGAAGGTGGAGGGGAAGAGGAAGAGATCGGCTCTGCAGTACCAGGCGCGGATGCGGCTGCGGTCATGGATGGGCTCGGCGAAGAAGACGCGGCCGGAGAGCCCGAGCTTTTCCGTACAGGCCACGATCTCCTCCCGATCGCCGCCGCCCCCGACAAAGACCATGCGGAAATCCTGCCCCTTGTCCTGCAGCGTCTTCAGCGCGTCAAGGATAATGCGTATACCCTTGTACCACATCATGCGCCCGACGAAGAGGAACACCGGCACGCCCTCCGGGAGATCGAAGGGGGCGGTCACCTCATCAATGAGGCTGTCCTCCACGCGGCCGCGGGGGAAGTCCACGCCGTTCGGCATGACGATGTAATCCCCCTCGTAGCCCAGGGAACGCAGATTCTCACCGGCGCCGCGGCTCACGGTCCAGACCTCGTCGCAGGCGGCGATGTTCTGCACCAGAAGGCGTTTGGCCTCCTCCTGCAGGAGCTTGCCGGAGACGGCGTTTGCGATGTCGATGTCAAACTTGGTGTGGTAGGTGAGCACCACCGGCACGTCGATCCTGTCGCGCAGGGAGCGGGCGAGCATGGTGGAGGTGATGGGGCAGTGGGTATGGATGAGATCAAAGCGCTCCGCCACGAGTTTTTTCTGCACCTCGGGGGAGAAGGGGAAGCCCGCGTAGTAGCCCACCAGCCTCGTGAGATCGACGCTGGGATAGCGCAGCACGGGGAAGGGATAGACCGAGTCATCCGCCCCCGGGTTGTCCGGGGTGACCACGGTACAGCGGCCGAAGGAGCGCGTGATAATGTCTGCGTAGTTCAAAACCGCGTTCACCACGCCGTCGATCTCCGGGGGAAAGGAATCGTTGATGAGACAGATGTTAAAGTTTTCAGCCATAACAAACTCCTGAAAGACAGGGCGAGAGGCGCGCAGCCTCCGCCCTGTAAATCAATTTAAATCCGTGGATATTATCCCTTGTCCTGCTTGATGACGCCCGTGCGGTAGGCCTCCAGCAGGAGCTTGAGATCCTCGATCTGTGCGGCGAGCTCGCGCCCGTCGTCGGTGTCGGCGATGGTGACGCGCTTCGCGAAGGTCTTGACCGGGATGATGCGGGAGTCCATGTCCCGGTTGCTGTGCACGGTCTCATCCTCGGACACGGATGGCTCATGCTCCGAGAGATACATCTGGTGGGAGTTCGAGACCAGGGTGTAGCCGGCAATACCGGTGACGGACTGGTAGGCCTTGGACATGCCGCCGTCGATAATGAGGAGCTTGCCGGGGACTTTAATGGGGCTCTCGCCCTTGCGGATCTTGACGGGGATGTGGCCGTTCACAATGACGGCCTCCTTGTCATGGATCCCGAAGGCGTCCAGCACGCGGTCACAGGCTTCGGCATTGTAGGCGAGGGTGAAATAGGGGTCGGAGGTCTCCTTGTGAGTCTTCTTGTCGGCGATAAAATAGCGCTCGAAGGTGGCCATCTTGTCCTTGCCGAAGAGGGGCGATTTGCTGCCGCACCAGAGATACCACATGAAGTCCGCCCCGCGCTGGCGTTCAGCCTTGTCGCGGGAGAAGCGGCCCTGGCGCACCAACTCCTCACAGCGGTCGAAGAGGCTGCGCCCGCTGCACTTTACATCGTAGATATCAAGTACGGAGAAGCTGCCGTCCGGCTCCATGGGGATGCAGCCGTGGAACATCAGGCAGCCGTTGTAATAGCGGTACATGGCGCCCTTTTTGTACAGGAAGTCCACATGGCGCTGGAGCTTTTCGCAGTTGAGGAAGGAGAGCTGCAGCCCCTCCAGTACCTTCTGCTCCCCGGGGGTGAGCGCATAGGGGTCGGCCGGGTCCAGCGTGGGGAAGTTGGTGTCAAGCAGCGGATACTCCACCCCGTTCAGCGTCACGACGCCGCGCTTTAAGTCCAGCTTGTCCAGCAGCAGCCTGTCCTCCATCCGGTACTCGGGGTGGCGGCGGGCGGTCTGCCCCTCGATCTTGAACTGCATGACGGCCATCGCCTTGTGCATCTTGGCGATAATGGCGTCGTTGTGGGGATCGCCCGCCTCCTCGGGCCCGTGCTTGGGCATGAAGCAGGCGCAGGGGTCATCGGCATAATTCTCGAGAGCGAAGAGGGAGAGCGGGCGCATGTTGATGCCGTAACCGCCCTCCATAAAGTCGTAGTTGTTGTAGCGCAGGCAGATGCGCACGGCGTTGGCGATGCAGCACAGATCACCCGCGGCCGCACCCATCCAGAGAATATCGTGGTTGCCCCACTGGATGTCTATGTGGCGCTGCTTCTCCAGCTCGTCCATGACGAGGTGGGGGCTGTCGCCGCGGTCGTAGATATCGCCGACCACATGCAGCCGGTCGATGACGGAGTCCTGCACCAGGTGGCACATGGCCGTGATGAACTGATCCGCGGCCTCGGTCTCGATGATGGAGTGGAGGATCTGCTCGAAGTACTCCTCCTTGTTGAAGTCCTTGCTGCCGGTAGTCATGAGCTCACTGATGATATATTCAAAGTCCTTCGGCAGGATGCGGCGCACCTTGGAGCGGGTGTACTTCGAAGTGGTGATCTTGCAGATGGCGATGAGCTGCTTGAGGGTGATGGTGTACCACTCGGGACTCAGAAGCCCCTGATGGCGCAGATGGCGCAGCTTGTGCTCGGGATAATAGATCAGCGCGGCCAGGGCGTCCCGGTCGGCGGTGGAGAGATAATCTCCCAGGGCCTGGTCGATCTTGCGGCGCACGGAGCCGGAGGCGTTGCGCAGGATATGGCGCAGGCCCTGGTACTCGCCATGGATGTCGCTGATGTAGTGCTCGGTCCCCTTGGGCAGGTTCAGGATGGCGCGGAGGTTGATGATCTCGGTGCTCACGGCCTGGGTGTTGGGGTAGCTGCGGGAGAGCGTCTTGAGATAGCGCAGCGTCTTTTCGTCAAAGTTCAATTCCGGCATGGCAGACTCCTCATACAATACACATAATATTATTTACATAATAATAATTACGCAAATCAGTTAACATCAAACTGTCAACATAAATTGATTTACATAATATCAGCAAAAACGCCTGTCAATCTATATGCAGTATACCGTAGTTTCCCGTATCCTGCAAGGTTTTCTTTACCCGTAAACGCAAACCGGACGGCGGCTGCCGTCCGGTTTTTCTCTTACTCCGCCCAGAAGACGCGGCCCTCTCTGCGGGGCTTGGGCTCGGGCGCGGGGCCGTCGGGATAGCCGACGATGCAGTGCCCGATGCCGACATAGTCTCCCTCGATGCCGAGTTCGCGGAGGATCGCCTTGCCCTCCTCGGTGTCAAACTCCTCGCGGGCGCGGTTGATCCAGCAGCTCCCGAGACCCAGCGCGTGTGCGGCGAGCATCAGGTTCCCCATCGTGAGACTGCCGTCGTATACGCAGTTTGCGCTGGACTTGTCCGCCAGCACCAGCAGCACGGCGGGCGCCCCGTAGAAGGGATCAAAACCCTCCTGCCAGCCGCCGATTTTGCGGTTCATCTCCATGAGCCGGTCGCGAAGGCCCCGATCTGTGATCGCCACGACGACCGACGCCTGCAGGCCTTTCCCGGTGGGGGCGTAGAGCCCGGCCTCGATGATCTGCTCCAGCGTCTCCCGCGGCGGCATGTCCGGCCTGTAGCTGCGGACGCTTCGGCGCGTGAGCAGGAGTTCCCTTGCGTTTTCCATGTGATTACCCCTTTCGCGTTTGCGCTTATTCATCCTCAACCTCCACGTCAAGCCCCAGCTCCCGCGGGCGGAAGCGGGGACAGACATTCTCCGAGACCTTGATGACAGAGGCCGCGAGCCGTGTGCCGATCTCGACGGATTCGCGCATCGTCTTGCGATAGGTCAGGCCAATGGCGACGCCGGCGCAGAAGGCGTCTCCCGCCCCGGTGGTGTCGCGTACCTTCACATGCTCCGCCGGGAAATAGCCCACCTCGCCGCTGCGGCTTGCGTAAACCGAACCGCGGCTGCCGAGTGTGACGACGATGGAGGGGATGTTCGCGCTCTCAAGTCTCGCGGGCAGATCCGCGCACATCTGCTCGGGCGTCATGGAGCTGTAATCCGCCACAAACAGGATGCCCGCCTCGGCCTGGTTGCAGACGAAGCAGTCCATGTGCTGCAGAAAGTCCCGCCGCTCGGAGGCGATGCCCATGTTGGCCACCACGCCGTAGACAGGCTTGCCGTATTTCTCCGCGAGATCCAGCACGCGCTTGACGATCTCCTTGCCGATGTCGACCTCGATGACCACGCTGTCGGCGTTTTTGAAGATCTCGTCCCCCTTCTCGTCCAGAATACCGCAGATCGGGTGCAGATCCGGACGCTGGGAGATGGAGCCCGCAAGATCGCCCGCCTGGTCGAACACCGCGAGCCACATGCCCATGCCGTTCGGCACGGCGCGGATGTAGTCCGTGTTGACCTTGTGGTTTCTGAGCTTGCGCAGGACTTCCTCGCCCTGCGCGCTCTTGTCCACGAGACTCACGAAGGCGGGACGGAGTTCCACGTTTGCGATGTCTTCCGCCACGTTGCGGCCCACACCGCCGTGGACAAACTCAATGGATCCGGCATTGCGCCCGGTCGGCAGATACAGATCCTCCGGAAAGCCCTTCACGTCCACAAAAACCGCGCCCACAACCACGATCGCCATACGCGCCCGCCCCCTGTTGGAAAATGTTGTCCTGATGCTGTTTTTCAATTTCATTGAAAAGGTGCCGCTTGACGCGTCACCCCTCCGTGCCGGAGAGCACAGAGGACGTCTCATCCGCTCTCCGGCGCGCCGACGCGCTTGGCAGGAGAGCAGTATAACTATAAAAAGAATGTGAACATTTGTCAAGGCATGTCGAAAAGCATTTTCTTTTTAATCGATCTGTGCTACAATTCCTTTGAGTAAAACCTCGTAAAGCACAAGGTCTCCATTGCGGATCTTGTTCGCAGCTGAATAAGAACAGGAGGTACATTATGTCTGTTACAGTACGTCCCTTCGGCATAACCCGCGAGGGGGAGGAAGTCAAAGCCTATACCATTACCGACGCTGCCGGCGCGAGCTGCACCCTGCTGGATTACGGCGCGACGGTCCAGGCGCTCTGCGTCCCCGACAAGAACGGCGGCTTTACCGACGTGGTGCTCGGCTTCGACAGCGTGGCGGAGTATGAGGAGAGTACTTTTTTCCTCGGCGCCACCATCGGCCGCTTTGCCAACCGCATCGGCGGGGCGCGCTTCGAGCTCCACGGAAAGGAGTACCGCCTTGCCGACAACGACGGGGGCAACTGCCTCCACGGCGGCAGCCGCGGTTTTGACCGCTATGTCTGGAAGGCAGAGATCGCGGACGAATACACTGTGCGCTTCTCCCGCCTGAGTCCCGACGGGGAGGAGAATTTCCCGGGAAATCTCGAGCTCTCCGTCACCTTCCGGATGCCGAGCGGGAAGACCGGCCTCTGTATCACCTACAGCGCCGTGTCCGACGCCGACACCGTCGTGAATCTCACGAACCACAGCTACTTCGACCTCTCCGGCTGCGGGAAGGCCATGGAGCAGACGCTCAGCATCAACGCCGACCGCTATCTCGAGCTCGGCGCGGGCGTCGTCCCCAGCGGCAAGGCCGCCGCCGTCGCCGGCACGCCCTTTGATTTCAGGACCGAAAAGCCCGTGGGACGTGACATCGGGGCGGACTTTGAACAGCTCCGACTCGGCGGCGGGTACGACCACAACTTCTGCCTCGGCGGGACGGACGCGGCCTGTCTCTCCAGTGCCGAGACCGGCATCCGCATGAAGGTCGTGACGGATATGCCCGGCGTGCAGCTCTACAGCGGAAACTTCCTCACGGAGACCCCGGGCAAGGGCGGCGTACAGTTCCGTAAGCGCGGCGCCGTGTGCCTCGAGACCCAGCTCTGGCCCGACGCCATGAACCACTGGGGCTTCCCGTCACCTGTCCTGCACAAGGGCGAAAAGCTCACGAGCACGACGGTGTACAGCTTCAGCGTGGAATAAACACGCAGACAGCGGAACTGGGACAAAACGGATAGTTTTTGTTCCAAGACATACAAAGCCGGGGGATGCGCCCCCCTATCTTTCTTTTCGTTCTTGCACGAAAAGAAAGACAGCGCCGCGCCCGGTGTAAGAAAGAAAAGGGCGCTGAGACGCGGATGAAATTAGCAAAGTCTGAACATTTCTCCCGCGGATATTGGACAGCTCTGTCGTCCGGTCGCAGAAACGATACATTTCCGCACTGTTTCCGCGGAAAGCTTCGCTTACGCTCGCGCCGCTGCCCGGGTTAAAAACCGTCGAGCCGCGGCTCCGTGCGTGGTACGGTTTCCGTCAGAAGTACCGCGCAGCGGCAGCGGACTGCGGCGCACCCAGGGCACGCCCCACTGCGATAGCGGCGACTCTGGTTTCTCCCTTAGACTCCCCGCCTCTGCGTGGAGTCCAGAGGACACTTCCTCTGGTTGCCTTTCTTTGGAGCCGCAGCGTTAAGCAAATGTGCCGGTGGCACATTTGCAGCGGAGGCCGCAGCGGCTATGCCGCGAGGAGGGAACCCGGAGAACCGTTTCTTTCCCCAACGGGAAAGAAATGGGTCTTGACCTGAGCAGCTCATCGCCTCTGAGCGTTTGGAACAAAAACTATACTATTTTTATCAAACAAAGGGGAAAATAAGATGGACAACGGACCCCACAGCAGAGAGAAGCGAGTCGGCACCGGCTCTGTGACCGCCCGGAAGGGGAGACAGGTCAATACCGGCGGCCCGGTGGGCGGCGGCAGCCAGAGCGGCAGACCCGGCCAGACCCCGGGCACACCCCAGCGCGGCCATGGGCCGAACCGCTCTGCCGGCGGCATCGGCATCGTCGGTGTGCTGCTGGTGCTGCTCTTTACGTTTTTGCGCGGCGGCGGCGAGGAGGTACAGACCCTCCCGGCCGCCACACCCAGACCCACGGCTTATGTGACCCAGCAGCCGAGCCAGCCCCTTGTCCCGCAGCAGGAGGGGCTGGAGTCCATCGACGACGCCAATATGCTCTTCTCCTCCGGGGATGCGGACGACTGGGCGGATCTCCTGGGCGCGCTCTTCGGCTATGGCGAGAGCTACTCCGGCGAGAATCCGGCGGGCACCTCCACGGGGGGCGGCGGCCTTCTGCAGGATCTGCCCGGCGCAAAGCCCACGGCCACGCCCGGGCCGAGCGCGACTGTGAAGCCCACAGCCACGCCGAAGCCCACGGCCACGCCGAAGCCCGCCGCGACCGTGAAGCCCGCGGCAGCACAGAGCGCCGTCCGGGATAAGCGCTTCAAGCCCCTCGGCGGCGGCAGGGACACGGTCACGGTCATGATCTACATGTGCGGCACGGATCTCGAATCCCGCTACGGCATGGCGACCTCGGATCTCACGGAGATGGCGAAGGCCAATCTCTCCGACAATGTCAACGTCATCGTCGAGACCGGCGGCTGCAAATCCTGGAAGAACAGCGTGGTCTCCAGCTCCGTCAACCAGATCTACCGCGTCCGCAGCGGCGGGCTTGAGCGTCTGGAGGAGAACTTCGGCAGATCCGCCATGACGGACCCCGCAAATCTCACGAGCTTCATCCGCTACTGCGCCGATAACTACCCCGCGAACCGCAACATCCTCATCCTCTGGGACCACGGCGGCGGCTCCATCAGCGGTTACGGCTATGACGAAAAGTCCGGCGGCCGCAGCTCCATGACCCTGCCGCAGATCGACAGGGCCCTCGGCGACGCGAAGGTCACCTTCGACTGGATCGGCTATGACGCCTGCCTCATGTCCACCCTCGAGACGGCGCTGGTCTCCGCCAGGTACGCGGATTACCTCATCGCCTCCGAGGAGGTGGAGCCCGGCACCGGCTGGTACTATACCGAGTGGCTGAACGCCCTGTCGAAGAACACATCCCTCTCCACCGAGAGCCTCGGCAAGACCCTCATCGACAGCTATGTCTCCGCCTGCCGGCAGAAGTCCTACAACGCGCAGGTCACTCTCGCGCTCACGGACCTTGCGGAGCTGGAGGGGCGTATCCCCGCCGCCTTCCGCAATTTCTCCGTCTCCACCAATGATTTGATCTCCTCCGACGGCTACCGTCAGGTCTCCAACGCCCGCGCCGGGGCGCGGCAGTTTGCCCAGTCCACCCGCATCAACCAGGTGGACCTTGCGGATCTCGCGCTGCGCATCGGCTCGGAGGAGGGAAAGCAGCTTGCCCAGACCATCCAGGACTGTGTCAAGTATAACGGCACCACCATCACCAAGTGCTACGGGCTCAGCATCTACTTCCCCTATGAGACCATGAGCTCCGTGTCCTCGGCGATCAACACCTACGACACCCTGGGGCTCGACGCGGAGTACGCCAAGGTCATCAAGAGCTTTGCCAGCATCGAGTACGGCGGCCAGCTCGGCGGCAGCTCGTCCCAGAGCGGTTATGGCGCCTCCTCCGGAAGCTACGGCGGCTACGGCGATCTCCTGGAGGCGCTCCTCGGCTCGTACTCCTACGCGGGCTCCAGCGCATCGGGCAGCTCCCCCTACGGCAGCTCCTCTCCCGCGGGATCCCTCTCCGGCGGCTACACCAACAGCTACGGCCAGAGCAGCGCCGGCTATACGGTCGACATGTCCGATATCTTCGGCCTCCTCTCCGCCTTCTCCGGGAGAAGCCTTCCCGCGGACAGATCCTGGGTCGACAGCGAGCTCATCGCAAACCAGGCCGATCAGATCGCGGGCTCCTTCCTCGATCCGGGCCGCATTGCCGTCACCTATAAGGACGGCCGCCCCGTTGTCTCCCTGACGGATGAGGAGTGGGACCTTGTCCAGAACGTGACAATCAACGTCTTCGCGGACGACGGCGAGGGCTATTTGGACCTGGGCCTCGACAACGTCTTTGATATCGACGGGAACGATCTGCTGGCGGAGTATGACGGGACCTGGCTCACCCTGAACGGGCAGCCGGTGGCCTACTATCTGGTGTCCGCCACCTGGAACGCGGACGAAAGCTACAACTTCACCGGCCGCATCCCGGCCCTCCTGAACGGAGAGCTCGTGAACCTCCAGGTCATTTTCGACAACGACAACCCCTACGGCGTCGTCACAGGGGCATACCCCTTCTATGAAAACGGCGAGACTGAGACCGCTCCCAAGGGCCTTGTCCCGCTGGTACAGGGCGACAAGCTGGAGTTTGTGTGTGATTACTACGGCTACGACGGCAGCTACCGGAGCTCTTACACCCTCGGCACCGGCCTCACGGTGGAGGGCGAACTCACGCTGGAGAACCTGGCCTTTGAGAACGACCTGCTCCCGTGCTTCCGCATCACGGATATTTACGGCAACAACTATTGGGTTTCCTTCTGATTCCCTGCGAAACATCGCGTCCGTAAGGAGAGACTCGCGCTTATCGCGCGCGGCGCACAGCGCAATTTGCATCACTTTAAAAACTGGTATACGGGAGGTATAAACTATGGGATTCATCTCCAGGCTCATCAAGACCGGCCTCGTCGCCGGCGCTGCGGTCACCGCCTATCAGGCGTCGCAGAAAACCAAACAGGAGACCGGCAGCCTCAAGGCTGACGAGTTTGTGCGCAACTTCAAGGATCAGGCGGCGGAGAACTCCAGATTCGTGGTCGACACGGTCAAATCCAAGGTCGGCGGAAAAGAAGGGGAGTATCGCTATTCCGACAAGGGGGAGAACGGCTACAGCTATTCCGACACCACCGTCACGCCCGACAAAGTCAGCGAGGTTTTCGAGACCATGAAGGAGAAGGCGCCCGAGGTCATCGGCAAGGTTCAGAACTTTGTGGAGGATGTGCGGGACAACGCACCCGAGTACAAGGCCAAGGCGCAGGAGTTTGTCGAGGACGTCAAGGAGGCCGCGAAGAAGGCCATGGACAAGGACGACAAGGAGTAAAAACCAAATCGAAACGCAAAGCCGGGAGCGCGTCTCCCGGCTTTGCGTTTCGCAGACAAAGTCCAGAGGACTTTATCTGCGAGTTTTTGCACCCCGCTGCGCGCACTCCTTGTCCGCTTCAGGCGGACAACTCGCACACTTGCGGGGCGAGAAGTGTTTTCTGCCACGTACACGCCGCGGCAGAAAACGGATTTGAATTGTTGTTACTTGTGCGAGAATTCAAAACCCAGGGTTTGTCTGCAGTCTGAAAGCCGGGAGCGCGTCTCCCGGCTTTGTCAATTGGCAAATACAACAGTTTTTTGATGAATATTTTGCGCGAATGAAACAAAAATGTGTGGCTGTCCCGGCTGCGTTTTCATGCATGATTGACATTAAACAGGGGCAGGTGTATAATCACCTTTGTTAAAAATGATGCAGAATATACGGATTTAACGGCTTCGGCCGATAAATACAAAAACTATTTTAGAGGAGGATTAACATGAAAAAGACTTTGTCCCTGCTTCTCGTTCTGGTCATGGTCTTCGCGCTGTTTACCGTCTCCGCCCATGCCGACGGGATGGACGATCTGATCGCCGCCGCCAAGGCCGAGGGCGAGCTCGTTGTCTACGGCTCCTGCGAAGAGGATTACCTCGCCGCCGCGTGCGAGAACTTCCAGAAGCTCTACGGCATCAAGACCACCTATCAGCGCCTCTCCACCGGTGAGGTTCCCGCCAAGATCGAGGAAGAGAACGGCAAGCCCTCCGCCGACGTCTGGTTCGGCGGCACGAACAACCCCTATGACGGCCTGGCTGCCAAGGGCTTCCTGGATAACTCCTACGTTCCCATGAACGCCTCTCACCTCACGAAGGACATCTACAAGGATCCCAACGGCTACTGGTACGGCATCTACACCGGCCTTCTGGGCTTCATGGTCAACACCGATGAGCTCGAGCGTCTGGGCCTTGAGGCTCCCCAGAGCTGGGACGATCTGCTCAAGCCCGAGTACAAGGGCCTCATCTGGCTCTCCAACTACAAGACCGCCGGCACCCCCAAGCTCGTTGCGAACCTCATGATCCAGCTCAAGGGCCATGACGAGGGCATCCAGTACCTCTGCGACCTCGACAAGAACATCCAGGTCTACACCAAGTCCGGCTCCGGCCCGTCCAAGAATGTCGGCACCGGCGAGTGCGTCATCGGCATCGGCTTCCTGCATGACGGCATCACCCAGATCGTGGACAACGGCTACGACAACGTGGCCCTGGTCGTCCCCTCGGACGGCACCGCCTGCGAGATCGGCCCCGTGGCCATCTTCAAGGGCGCGGCTCACCCCAACGCCGCCCGCCTCTTCATGGAGTACGCCCTGAGCCCCGACTGCGTTGAGCTTGCCGCTGACCACGGCTCCTACCAGTTCCTCGTCATCGACAACGCCAAGCAGCCCGAGGCCGCGGCCGAGTTCGGCCTTGACCCCAGCCTCGTGTGGGACGGCTATGACTTCGCCAAGGCCGTCACCGATACCGAGCAGAACGTCAACGACGTCATGGCGGCGATCGAGAACGCCGGCGGCGACACCGGCGAGGGCCGTTTCAAGACCTCGTGATCTGAGCGCAATACATACGAACGAACACATAGCAATTCCGCAAGGGATGGCGGTTTACTCCGCCATCCCTTTTTTTGGAATTTGATGTTCTTTCCATTCACCATGCGTCAAACCACTCAAAATCAATGCACGGACACTGATTTTGGAAGGAAGAAGGAGGAAGCAGAGCGCAGTTATCGTCACTCCTGACGGAAACGGAGCGGAGCGAGCTTCTTCTGACGCGAGCGCGAGTATCTCAATTGTGAAGCATCGCTTCACAATTGAATTCAAGAAAGGAGTATATTCTATGGCAAGAGGCCAGGGCGCGGCGCTGGACCGGAAAAAGCTGATGGCAGACCCCATCATGGTCACCACCATCGTCGTGCTGATCACCTTTTTGACCCTGTTTATCCTCTACCCGCTGGCGATCCTGCTGGTGGACAGCTTTGTGGGCGACGGGAGCTTCGGCTTCTCGATCTTCAAGCGCATCTTCGCCATGAAGAGCTTTACCCGCGCCATCACCAACACCCTCAAGGTGGGCTTCGTGGTGGGCATCCTCTCGGCGCTCATCGGGCTTCTCTTTGCGTACGTGGAGGTCTACGTGCGCATGAACAAATTCGTGGGCGGCCTGTTCAAGGTCGTGTCCATGCTGCCGGTGGTGTCGCCCCCCTTCGTCCTGTCGCTCTCGATGATCATGCTCTTCGGCAGGGCGGGCATCATCACGCGCTACATTCTGCATATCTATGACAACAATGTCTACGGCTACTGGGGCATCGTTATCGTCCAGACGCTGACCTTTTTCCCCGTCTGCTACATGATGCTCAAGGGCCTCTTGAAGAACATCGACCCCTCTCTCGAGGAGGCCGCCCGCGATATGGGCGCCGGCCGCTGGAAGGTCTTCGCGGACGTGACCCTGCCGCTGATGCTCCCGGGCCTCGGCAACGCCTTCCTCGTGACGTTTATCGAGTCCATCGCGGACTTTGCAAACCCCATGCTGATCGGCGGCTCCTACGATACCCTCGCCACCACCATTTACCTCCAGATAACCGGCGCCTACGACAAGGCCGGCGCGGCTGCGATGGCCGTGGTGCTCCTGTGCATCACGCTCGCAATGTTCGCGGTGCAGAAGTATTATCTCGAGGCCAAAACCGCCGCGACCCTCACGGGCAAGGCCTCCCGCGGCCGTATGCTCATCGAGGACAGGAGCGTCAAGGTCCCGCTCACCATCTTCTGCGCCCTTGCCGCCGCCTTCGTCATCCTCATGTACATCTGCGTCCCCATCGGCGCCCTCTTCCCCACCTGGGGCCGCCACTTCTTCCCGCTCACGGGCAAGTGGTTCACCCAGGTTTTCACCCGCTACAAGGGCCTCAAGGCCTTTAAGGACTCCTTCGTGCTCAGCTTCATCTCCGCCCCCATTACGGCGCTTCTCAGCATGATCATTTCCTATCTCGTCGTCAAGCGCAAGTTCAAGGCCAAGGGCTTTATCGAGGCTGTGTCCATGCTCGCCATGGCGGTGCCCGGCACGGTTCTCGGCGTCGGCTACATCCGCGGCTTCTCGGGCGGCGTCTTCCACACGGGCTTTCTGCAGGGCATCTACGGCACGGGCCTGATTTTGGTCATCGTCTTCGTGGTGCGCTCCCTGCCGACCGGTACGCGCAGCGGCATCTCCGCCCTCCGCCAGATCGACAAGTCCATCGAGGAATCAGCCTATGACATGGGCGCGGACAGCTTTAAGGTCTTCATGACCGTGACCCTGCCCCTCATCAAGGACTCCTTCCTCTCCGGCCTCGTCACGGCCTTTGTCCGCAGCATCACCGCCATCTCCGCCATCATCCTGCTCGTCACGCCGAGCTATCTGCTCATCACCGTGCAGATCAACGAGTTTGC
>CAMHEN010000048.1 GCA_946184165.1 uncultured Clostridia bacterium
TGATCTCCATGGTGTTCATGGGCTTCACCTCGGCGGTGGAGCCGGTGTTCTCCTATCACTACGGCAGCGGAAACACGGAGATGCGCAAGCGTGTCTTCCGCCTGAGCCTCCGCTGGAATCTCGTGCTCGGCGCGGTAACCATGCTGGTGCTCTTCATCCTGCGCGCCTGGATGGTCGGGATCTTCTTCGAGAGGGGAACGGCTTTTTATGACATCGCTGCCCTCGGATATCTCATCATCCTGCCCGCCTGTCTGTTCATCGGCTTCAACATATTCGGCTCCGGTCTCTTCACGGCTTTCGGAAACGGGGTCGTGTCCGGACTCCTGTCGATGATCCGCTCTTTCGCGGTGCTCACCGTCTGCCTCTTTGGGATGACGGCGCTCTTCGGCGGCGCGGGACTCTGGAGCGCATGGCCCATGGCCGAGCTCATAAGCTGCTTTGTCACCTGGTTTGCCCTCAGAAAGTTCCGCGGGAAATATCAATATTTATAATATAACGGGAGGAAGTATCATGCTGAACATCGTAAAGAAGCAGGAGGGCGGGACCCTCACCGTCGCGCTGGAGGGGCGCCTCGATACCAATACCGCTCCGGATTTCCAGTCGGAACTGGAGCCCATGCTGGGCGATATCGCAGCCCTGAGACTGGACTGTGAGAAGCTCGACTATATCTCCTCGGCCGGTCTGCGCGTGCTGCTCACCTTCGAGCAGGAACTGGAGGCGCAGGAAAAGCCGATGACCCTCTGCCATGTGAACGAGATAATCAACGATGTCTTTGACGTGACGGGGTTCCTGGACATACTGACCATCGAATAAGAGGGTACAGGGGAGCTTCCTGCGATGAAAGAACTGACTATGCCGGCAGAGGACGCGTGTATCCCGGCTGTGATCGAATTCGTCAATCGGGAGCTTGACAGCGTCGGCTGCTCGGAGAAGAAAAAAACACAGATCGACATCGCCATTGACGAGCTCTACAGCAACATCGCCGCCTATGCCTACGGGGATGAAGAAGGCTGCGTGACCGTGGCGGTCGAGACCGGGGAGGAGCCCTGCATTGTGACGCTCTCCTTCCGGGACGAGGGCAAGCCCTTCAACCCGCTCGAGACACGGGACCCGGACGTCACCCTCCCGGCGAGACAGCGGAAAGTGGGCGGTCTCGGCATCTATATGGTGAAGAAGAGTATGGATGACGTCCTGTACGAATACCGGGACGGGAAAAACATCCTGACGATCCGAAAAACGCTGTAGGCCCATGGAAGAGACAAAGGAGCGCAGAGCAATGAAAAGACCGCCCCGCAGAGTGAGCATGCAGGTCAAGCTGAACGCCATGGTGATCTGCAGCATTCTGCTCGTCGCGCTGGGCCTCATAGCCATCAGCTATTACATTTTCTGCCAGCGTGTGGATGACAAGTATAAATCCTCGCTGCAGCGCGCCGCGGAGGCCTGCGCGAACAATGTTGAAGCAGAAGTGATCGGGCATTTCTGGAAAGCAGTCAATACGGAGGAATTCCGGGCGATCCGTGACCGCGCCGTCGGGGAGGATAACGAGGAACTGATTCGGGACTGGCTTCGGAGCCGGCCTGGCTGGTATCAAATGATACTGGAGGAGGAATACGGCGAGTCGCAGCAGACCGAAAGCACAAGCTGGACGCTGATGGACGACTGTGAACTGATTCGGGACGGGCTGCAGGCGATCAAGGATTATTTCGATGTGGACAGCGCCTACTATCAGTACTGTGAGGGCAGCGTCACCTATAACATCGTGGATGTTGACGAGTCCCTGTTCTATATCCGCACGATGGAAGAGCCGATCGCGGAATTTGCGGGATACGAGGGGAACATTGCCGTGCCGCCGACGGTCTGCCATTCGGACTTTGGATGGCTTCTCACGGTGATCGAGCCGGTCGTCGACCATGAGACCGGGGAGACTGTCGCGGTCGCGGGCGTGGATCTCGACATGACCGAAATTGTGGGAGAGCGCAGCTCCTATCTCAGACAGTGCCTTACTTTCGTCGCGCTCCTCCTGTCTGCCGCGATCTTTCTCAGCGTGGTGATCCTGCGGCGCACGGCCGTGCAGCCTCTGCGGGAGCTTGCGGACGCCGCCACCAGATTTGCCAAGGAGAACCGACCCGTCACGAAGGAGGACGTCATCGCACTGAAGCTGCGGAGCAATGACGAGGTCAGCGATCTCTACGAGGAGATCCGCTCCATGGAATACCGCATTGTGGACTACACGGAACACCTTACCCAGGTCACGGCGGAGAAAGAGCGAGTGAGCACCGAGCTGCGCACCGCCTCCCATATCCAGGAATCCATGCTGCCGAATACCTTTCCCGCCTTTCCGGACCGGGAGGAGTTTGACCTCTATGCCGGCATGACGCCCGCCAAGGAGGTCGGCGGGGATTTTTACGATTTCTTTCTGATCGACGACAAAAACCTTGCCGTCGTGATCGCAGACGTATCGGACAAGGGCGTCCCGGCGGCGCTCTTTATGATGTCGGCCAGGATCCTCATCAACTACCGCGCCCAGATGGGCGGCCGCCCGAGTGAGATCCTGCAGGCGGTGAACGCCGAAATCTGCAAAAACAACAAGTCCAGAATGTTCGTCACCGTCTGGCTCGGCATCCTGAATCTGGAGACGGGTGTGCTCTCCTGCTCTAACGCCGGGCATGAATACCCGATCGTCCGGGGCGGGGACGGTGTGTTCCGTGTTTTGAAGGACAGGCACGGCCTCGTAGTCGGCGCGCTGGCCCGATCCAGATATCAGGACTACGAGATCCGGATGGAGCCGGGGGATGCGGTCTTCGTCTATACCGACGGCGTACCGGAGGCGAACGACGCCGACGGCGCCTTTTACGGCATGGAGCGCATGGAGAAGGCGCTCAACCGGCTTGCGGATCAGGCACCTCGCCAGATCCTGGAGGGGATCAAGGCGGATGTGGACGCCTTCACCGGAAACGCCATGCAGTTTGACGATCTGACCATGCTTTGTCTTGAGTATAAGGGAAAACCCGCCCAGGCGGCAAAAGAAAAGAAAGAACAGGTGTCGACATGAATGAGACAAACCAGAATCCCTGCGGCACCGCAGCCACGGCAGACCCCGGGAAAATAGAAAAGCTGACCCGCCGGGAGAAGCGGGCGCGCTGGAAGGCTGCCAAGCGGGCAAGGAAACAGGAGATCCGGGAGTATTACCGCTACGCGCCCTGGCCCAAGCGGGTGTGGAACCTGGGACTTAAGCAGTTCCTCAGGACCGCGTTCGTGCTGCTGCTCGTGATCGGCGTGCTCGCGGCGAACATGCAGACGATATTTAATTCCGTGATCGTGCCCGGTATACAGTCCTACTTTATGGCGCAGAAAAACAAGCCCCTCACGGAGGAGGGGCGCCGGAAGATCTATGAGCTCTCGCCCATCGACGAGGAGGGAGCCGCGCGCATCGACGCGATCCCGAACGGCAGCGAGGACGAGACCTGGACCATCTGCATGTACATGGTCGGCTCGGATCTGGAGGACGACAACGAAAACGATCTGTCCTATCTGACCTCCATGCTCACCCGGAATGAAAAACAGGCTCTTGCCGCGGAAGAAAGCGCCAAGCGGGTCGAGCGCCTGGTCCGCTTCAATCAGGAGCTCTCGGAAAACGGCCTGGAGCTGCCGAAGTTCTTTTACTATCCCGATATCCCGGTGGCATCCTCCACCGTTGTGACGCAGGACGTACACGTCTCCGAGCGGCTCGGCCTGGCCTCGGCGGATATTGCGGAGATGACCTCCGGCATCTGGTCGGACAAGATCCAGATCGTCATGCAGACCGGCGGCGCCACCCACTGGAGCAACGATCTCATCAACCCCAACCGCACCCAGCGCTTCCTTTACAAGGACGGCAGGCTCACCGAGGTGGCGGATCTCCCGCTGCAGCCCGCCTCCGAACCGGACACGCTGGCGGATTTCCTGCGCTTCTGCCGGGATACGTATCCCGCCGACCGCACCATGCTGGTCCTCTGGGACCACGGCGGAGGCCCCTTTGGCTACGGCTGCGATTCCATTTACGGCGGGATGCTCAGCCTGAAGGATATCCGATCTGCCCTGGAGAGCGTCTATCGCCCCAACAGCGAAAACCCCGCCTTTGACGTCATCGGCTTTGACGCCTGCCTCATGAGCTGCCTGGAGGTCACGAACGCCCTGGACGGCTTTACGGACTACTATGTCCTGAGCGAGGAGAGCATCCCGGGCGACGGCTGGGATTACGGCCCGTGGCTTCAGTCCCTGTCGGAAAACCCCGGCATGAGTCCTGCGAGAGTCTGCCGCGAGATCGCGGATTCCTATACCGACTATTACATGACCCAGAACGTCAACGTTCCCATCATGAGTATGAACACTACCTTTGCCGTCATTGACGCGCACAAGGCCTCCGAGCTTTATGACGCCTACTGTGAGCTCGCCGGGGCGCAGCTTCTGGACGCGGTGAAGGATGTGAGCGTCCTCGCGGAGATCGGCCGCTGCGGCGGACGAGCGACACGCTACGGAGATACCAGCGCCAATGTTTTTAACACCGTGGATCTCGGAAACTATGTCGACTACATGATCGACAGCTATCCCGAGCAGTGCAGCAGGGTCAAGGACCTTCTGAAGGAGGCCGTCCTTTACCACCGTGACAACGGCGCTCTCTGTGACTCGACAGGCATCGCCGTCTACATCCCCACGGAGGTCAGCACCCTCCCCGGTCTGATTTACTACCTGGACTATGTCTACAATATCAGCGAGAACGACAGCGTCACGGCGCTCTACTACTACAAGCAGGCCGGCTGTCTGAATGACGAGCTCAAAGCATATGTCGCGACGCTCACCGATTCCGAGCCGCAGGTCCTGGATGTCACCCCCTTCATCAGCTTCAGCAAGGCCGAGCCCGTCCTGGACGATCAGGGCTTCGTCATCCCGGTGGAGGAGCGCCTGCAGAGCCTCATGTCAGACTATGTACTCGAACTCGGCCGCTACGATGAAAAGAACAACACCATTACCTATTACGGCCTCGACAGGGCCCTGTACCTGGACGGGGAGGGCGGCCTCTGCAGCGACTTTGACGGGAGTTGGATCTGCCTCAACGGGGAGCCTCTGTATGTGGAGGTCGTCTCCGCCAGCGCATCGAGCGTCGAGTACAAGGCGCATATCTACTATGACGGGGAAGAGGCGTATCTCATGATCACCCGCGACCGTGATACCGATACCTATACCGTGAGCAGTATCCGCAAGGTGAATACGAGCAACGAGGTCAACTCTCTCGCAAACTCCCGCTCCAGGATCGAGCCGGAGGCGGGCAAGAGTATCGTCCCGATCTACGAGCAGACCGATCTCAACACCGGCGAAACAAAGAATATCAAGGGCGAGCGCATCATCTTCAGCGCCCGTACAGACGTCAGCCGGGAGCTTCTGCCGGAGGGTTACTATCTCTCCACAGCCGTGATCTCCGACTCCCGAGGCGACCACTATTATTCCGGCGTCGTCGGCGCCTCCGTGTCCGGGAAGAAGCTCGTCGGCTGGACCCTGGATGAGCGCTTCTTCGGCCGCGACTACTGATTCCGGCCGGAGAATCAGCGCTTCACCCGTTAGAGGATAGTATGCCGACAGCAGAGGGGAGATGAGAGCGTTTGGGCTACATCACGCTTGAGCTGCAGGAAAAACTCAATACGCTGCTGCTGCCCTGTTTGATCCTTACCGGGCTTCTCTTTACGGCGGGCGGCGATCCCTATGTGAGAAAGCCGATCAAGCGGCTCCTCCTTGCAATCGACGTTCTGGTGATGGCGGTCGTCACGCTCTCCTGTGTCTCAAATGCCATGGAAACGGCCTGGGACCCGTCCCTTGTCAGGGTGCAGACCGCCCTGGCCGCGGCCTGCTATATCCTGCGCCCGGCGATCATTGTCCTCTTTATCTATGTCGTATGGGACGATCCGAGGCGCCGCATGTTCTGGATTCCGGCCGTCCTGAACGCGGCTTTGTATCTGACGGCGTTATGCAGGCCCTGGACCTTCCGGTTTGACGCGGAAGGCGTTTTCCACCGCGGCCCTCTCGGGTATACCGCCCACTGGGTGAGCCTTCTGCTGCTGCTTTCCCAGCTTGGGATCACGCTCCGGCAGTTTGAAAAGCTGAGCGGGAGGGAGCGGCTCATCCCCATAGCCAACACCGCGATCATCCTGCTGGGGGTATTTCTGGACTCCCGCTGCTATGACAACGGTACCCTCAGCTTCACGGAGATCGCGGCGGTATTCTGCTGTGTCTTTTACTACATCTGGCTGCACCTGCGCTTCGTGCGCGAGCATGAGCAGGCCCTTATTTCAGAGCAGCGCATCCAGATCATGATCTCTCAGATCCAGCCCCACTTTCTCTATAATACTCTCACCACGATCCAGGCGCTGTGCCTGGAAAATCCCCGCAAGGCGGCCGCCATCACGGAGCGCTTTGCCGCCTATCTCCGGCAGAACATCGACTCTCTGAGCGAGGCGAGCCTGATCCCCTTCCGGAAGGAATTGGATCACACGCTGGTCTATGCCCAGATCGAGATCGAGCGCTTTCCCAACATCCATCTGGACTATGAGATCGAGGATGAGGATTTCCTCGTCCCGGCCCTGACTATCCAGCCGCTGGTGGAAAATGCCATCCGGCACGGCGTCAGGGGAATGCCGCGTGGACAGATCGACATCATCACCAATCTGCGGCCCGCCTGCCACGAGATTATTATCCGCGACAACGGCAAGGGCTTCTCCGCGGAGGAGGCTCCCAGCACAGAGGGCTCGCATATCGGCATCCAGAACGTGCGGGAGCGCATGCAGAAGCTCTGCGGCGGCACCATGACCATCGAGAGCGAGGCGGGCAAAGGGACGCAGATCTGCATCCGCATCCCCCTCGGAAAGGAGCGCCCATGAACGCCATATGCGTAGACGACGAGGCTCAGGTGCTCAGACACACCGTTTCCACCTGCCAGAAGATCCGCCTGCTGGACGATGTGCGCGGCTTTACGCGGCCGCAGGATGCCCTCGCCTGGCTCGAGGAGAATCCGGCGGATCTCGCGATCCTGGATATTGATATGCCGGACATGACCGGACTGGAGCTGGCCAGAAAGATCAAAACAAGTTACCCGCATATCGCCGTCATCTTTCTCACGGCCTTCAGCCAGTACGCGCTGGATGCCTATGCGGTGCACCCGGTGAGCTACCTGCTCAAGCCCTTCGATCAGACCCGTCTCGCCCAGGAGGTCGAATATGCCCTGTCCGCCCGGGCAGAGCGGAAGACCACCCACATCGCGGTACACACCTTCGGGCATTTCGAGATCCTCGTGGACGGAAAGACCCTGTCCTTCCGGAGATCCAAATCCAAGGAGCTGCTGGCCTATCTGGTGGACCGTATGGGCGCGGGCGTCACCCGGCAGGACGCTTTTGCGGCGCTGTGGGAGGACCGGGTGTACGACACCTCCATGCAGAAGCAGATGGACGTGGTCATCCGATCCCTGCGCGACACCCTCCAGGACTGCGGGATCGGCGATCTGTTCGAGCTGAAAAACCGCAACCTCCGCATCCTGCCGGAACTCATTGACTGCGATCTCTACCGCTTCCTCGCGGACGATGAGGACGCGGTCAACGCCTATTTCGGCGAGTACATGTCCCAGTATACCTGGGCCACCGATACCGAGGCGCGGCTGTCACAGCTTCAAAGTGAGAAAAAGGGAATCAGATCCTCCGCTGCGGGGGCTGTGAGGCCCTGACCGTACCGCAGAGAGAAACAACAGGGAGGATTGTGCGATGGATGAATACATTCTGCGCTTTTACCGGGATGAGCTCAGCGCCCTTCTGATCACAGACGAGGCGGGACAGCCTCTGTATGAGGGGAAAAGAACGGCCTTCATCCGGCAGGAAAAGACCAACTGGAGCGCTGCCTGTCCGCCTCCGCGCCCGGATCAGCGCCTGGAGACGTGGGATCTTCTGTGCACGGAGGGCGGAAAAA
This sequence comes from uncultured Clostridia bacterium, assembly GCA_946184165.1. GTDB lineage: Bacteria > Bacillota > Clostridia > Oscillospirales > Oscillospiraceae > Limivicinus. Next base: position 7,984 of record CAMHEN010000048.1, read on the forward strand.
CTTATATGGTGATCTCGTCGACCTATGAAAAGGACGGCGGCCTCATTCAGATCCATCACCTGATGGATACGAGCCTCTATACCGATCTGTACCGGGACATGTCGGAATACTCCAAAACCCTGCGGGAAGAGAAGGACCGCGACGGGCTGACGAATCTTTTCAACAAGAGAAAATTCATGGAGCTCAAGCGCACGTTCTTCCGGGATAAGGACGCCATTGCCGTGTTCAACATGGACGTGAACAACCTCAAGCACATGAACGATACCTACGGCCACGAGGCGGGCGACAGGCTGCTTGAAAAAGCGGCGGACAGTCTGAAAAGCATCGCGGCCCGGAACGTGTTTCCCTTCCGCCTGGGCGGGGATGAGTTCGCGGTGATCGCCCTGCATGTGAGCCGTGAGGAGGCGGACCGCCTTCGGGAAAGATGGGAGAGAGCGCTGGAGGAGCTCAACCGCGGGGACGACGGCATCAACTGCGTGATCGCCTGCGGCATGGCGTACGGAGACCGGGGCTACGATCTGGAGGAACTGCTGGCCCTTGCGGACCAGCGGATGTACGAGGATAAGCTCGAGAAAAAGAAGCGGATGGGACTGCCCGCCGAAGCCCGCTGACGGCGTGTTTTGGCGCTGAAGCACGACGGGAGGAAAAGCATTCCGTATCGTCATGGAAGCACGCAATGGCCGCGGCGCTCTGCAGAGGGCGGCGGAGAACACCCTTCACAACAGCGGGAAATCCATCCCCCGGCAGGTCGTGACGAGTATGCGGGACGACCGCATACTCGACTGAAAACAGGATCAAGAAGAGGCGAATCTGCGGATTCGCCCCTTCTTTTTTTCCCACGACAACCCCGCACGAAAGCGCTTGCAAAGCGATTCTCGCGGCGATACAATGAAAAAAAGACTATGCCGCTCGGCAGATGGACCGGCGGCACAGGGAGGGACAGCTTTGCAGAAGGCAATCATGGAAAAGCTCTCCGGCATCACCGAAGAAGAACACGAGATCCTCAACGGCAGAAAGGCCATAGACCGCAGCCTCTACATGGACGGGAGCCGGGACGTCATCAGCGGGGAGAAGCTGCTGGAGAAAGGGAAGCTCCTCGCCGTCCGGCCGCACACCCGCTTTATCGCCTTTCCCGAGCACACCCACGATTATGTGGAGATGGTCTATATGTGCGCCGGGGAGACCCGGCATATCGTCAACGGCAGCCCGGTCACTCTGCGGCAGGGGGAGCTTTTGATGCTGGGGCAGAGCGCGCGGCAGTCCATCGAACCTGCCGGGGAGCGGGACGTCGCCGTCAATTTCATCGTGCGTCCGGCCTTCTTTTCCGGCACGCTGCCCTTCCTCGGGGAGGAGGAGACGCCCCTGCGGCATTTTATCGTGAGCTGTCTCACCGAAGAGAAGGAGGCGGGATACCTCCTCTTTCGGGTGGCGGACGTGCTGCCCGTTCAGAATCTGATCGAGAACCTGCTCTACACCGTGATGGAGGACACGCCGAACAAGCGCGGCATCCTGCAGATGACCATGGGCCTGCTTTTCACGCAGCTCATGAACCACACGGACCTACTGCAGTTTGAGACCCGGGAGCAGAACACGATCGTCTCCGTCCTGCGCTATATCGAGGAGCACTATCGGGACGGCAGCCTCACCGAGATCGCGGGACAGCTCCACTATGAGCTGCCCTCCGTCTCCCGCCTCATCCGGCAGCGGACCGGGAAAACCTATACGGAGCTCCTGCAGGAAAAGCGCCTGAGCCAGGCCGCGTGGCTGCTCAGCAATACGGAGCGGAACGTGGACGAGATCGCAAACGCCGTGGGCTATGAGAACATCAGCTACTTTCACCGCCTCTTTGCCGCCCGCTTCGGCCTGTCCCCGAGAAAGTACAGGGTCTGCAGACAGCCTGCGGCGATCACGCTTGTGCGGCGCAGGGAATTGTGATACAATAAAACCATGATGACTGCATTTGAAAAACAATATCTGGAAGCTCGCAAAGAGCTCATTGAAAGCGATTTTCTGGCGCTCAATCCCATGCAGCGGCAGGCCGTCCTTGCGACTGAGGGGGCGCTGCTGATTCTCGCTGGCGCGGGCAGCGGCAAGACCACCGTGCTCATCAACCGCATCGCAAACCTGCTCCGATACGGGCGGGCCGGGGACTGTGAGGAGATTCCCGAGGATGCGGATGAGGCGCAGCTTGCGCTGCTGCGGCAGGGCGGGGAGGAGGCAAAGCGCCTCGCCGCCTGGGATCGGGTGGAACCCTGGCGCATTCTCGCCATCACCTTTACCAACAAGGCCGCCGGGGAGATCAAGGCCCGGCTTGAGAGCATGCTGGGCGAGACGGCGGAGGATATATGGGCCTGCACCTTCCATTCGGCCTGCGTACGCATCCTGCGCCGGGACGCCGAGCGTCTCGGCTATACCGACAGCTTCACCATCTATGACAGCTCCGACAGCCTGAGCCTTCTCAAGCACATCCTTAAGGACATGGACCTGGACGAGAAGACCTATGCCCCGCGTAGCATCCTGTCCGAGATGGGCCGGGCGAAGGACGAGGGGCTCTCGGCACCGCAGTATCTGGAAGCTGCCGCGAAAATCTCGGACCTGCGCCGGCGCAGGATTGGGGAGATCTATGCTGAGTACAGCCGCCGCTGCTTCACGGCAAACGCTATGGACTTCGACGATCTCATCTATAACACCGTCCGCCTCCTGGAGGAGAATGCCGACGTGCTGGACCACTGGCAGCGCCGCTTTCGCTACGTGCTTATCGACGAGTACCAGGACACGAACCGCCTGCAGTACCGGCTCTCCTCGCTGCTCGCGGGGGGCTGGGGCAATATCTGCGTCGTGGGCGACGACGATCAGAGCATCTACAAATTCCGCGGCGCGACGATCGAGAACATCCTGAGCTTTGAAAGCCAGTATAAAAACTGCCGCGTCATCCGCCTGGAACAGAACTACCGCAGCACCTCCCATATCCTGGACGCGGCCAACGCCGTCATTGCGAACAACGTCCGGCGCAAGGGCAAGGAGCTCTGGACCAGCAAGGGCGGGGGAGAGCTGCTCACCCACTACTTCGCCGACGATGAGCGGGACGAGGCCCAATATGTCGCCTCCGCCATCATGGCGGGCTACGGCCGCGGCGCCAACTGGCGCGACCACGCGGTGCTCTACCGCATGAACGCCCAGTCCAACCAGTTTGAATATGCCTTCAAGCGCAGCGGCATCCCCTACCGCATCATCGGCGGCACGCGCTTCTTCGACCGGGCGGAGGTCAAGGATATCCTCGCCTACCTGAGCCTGATCTCTACACCGGCGGACGATCTGCGCCTTACCCGCGTCATCAACAGCCCGCCCCGCGGCATCGGCGCACGGACCGTGGAGATCGTGGGGGAACTCGCCGCGCAGCAGAATCTTCCCATGTTTGAGATCCTGCGCCGGGCGGAGAGCTTTCCGGAGCTGCAGCGCGCGGCGATGAAGCTGCGCCTCTTTGCAAACCTCATCCTGGAGCTCAGGGATTTCGCCGCTGCCCACACACCGGACGAGCTCCTCGATGAGCTCCTCGACAAGACCGGCTATGTGCGCCTTCTGGAGGAGAAGAACACCACCGAGGATACGGCCCGCGCCGAGAACGTGCGTGAGATAAAGACCAGTATTCTCACCTATATGAAGGAGTCCGGAGACGTGACGCTGGAGGGCTACCTCGCGAATGTCGCGCTCTACACGGACATGGACAACTATGACGCGGACGCGGACGCCGTGGTCCTTATGACGATGCACAGCGCGAAGGGCCTTGAATTCCCGACGGTCTTCATCGTCGGCCTGGAGGAGACCATTTTCCCCGGCACCCGCGCCATCGGCGAGCCGGAGGAGATGGAGGAGGAACGCAGGCTCTGCTATGTCGCCATCACGCGGGCCAAGGAGAAGCTCTATCTCACCTCGGCCCACCAGCGTATGCTCTTCGGCCGCACCACGGCAAACCGCGTCTCCCGCTTCGTCTTCGAGATCCCGGAGGAGCATATCGAGAAAAACATCCCCCGGCACTACGGCTTCGAGTCCGGGGCACGGGAGCCTGTCGCGGCCTTCGCCGCCGCGAAGAAGGAGGCTCCCGTACCCAGAGCACCCGCATATCCCGCCCCGTCCGCACCCAAGCCCGCCGCGGCGGTGAGCTTTGCGGTAGGCGATAAGGTGCGGCACAAGGCCTTCGGCACGGGAGAAATCCTGAAAATGACGCCCATGGGCGGGGACTTCCTCGTGGAGATCCGCTTCGGCGAGATTGTGAAAAAGCTGATGCTGCGCGCCGCGGCCCAACACATGCAGAAGGGGTGAAGAATCATGAATATAGACGGCTTTGAAATCGAGAGAAAATTTCTCATCGCCATGCCGGACAGCGCCTTTCTCCGGCGCTGTGAGAGCTCTGAAATCACGCAGACCTATCTCCTCGGGGCGGAGAACACCACCGAGCGCGTGCGCAGAAGGGTGCGCGGGGAGAAATGTGAATATACCCACACTGTCAAGCGTAAACTGAACAGTATGCGCCGCGTCGAGGACGAGCATGCCATCGGCGCGGAGGAATACGAGGAGCTCCTCAAGCACGCGGACCCCGCCCGCCGCACGATCGAAAAGACGCGATACTGCTTTGAACACGGGGGTCTTCTCTGGGAGTTGGACGTCTTTCCCTTCTGGACGGACAGGGCGTTTCTGGAGATCGAGCTCACGGACGAGGGGGACGGCTTCACGCTGCCGCCGGAGCTCCGCATCATCCGCGAGGTGACGGACGATCCGCGCTACACAAATGCTGCCCTCTCCCTCGAGATCCCGGAAGAATAATCACTAATCGGTTAAGCCAGAAAGGATGTGCTGAACATGAAAAAAACCGTCGCCCTTATCCTGCTGACCGCGTTCTGCCTGAGCTTCAGTGCGTGCGGCGTACTTGAAAAACCGCTTCCGACCCCGGCGCCCACCGAAGCGCCGACGCCTGCTCCCACGCCGGAGCCGACCCCGGAGCCGACCCCGATCCCGACGCCTGTCGCCACGCCACTCGTGCCGCAGGAGCAGCGCGTCATCGTCACGATCGACAAGACGTCCCTGCAGGCCATGGACCCACAGAGCGGCGAGACCTGCATCCTCAGCTTCTCCTATGACACGCCCATGATCGAGATGGAGGACAACCCCTCCGCGGCGGAGGCGATCAACGAATACATTGCCCTGCAGAGCGAGGCCTACTACACCGGGGAGGACTACGGAGACGGCTATGGCACCGGCTACAACAATATGCTGACGCTTGCCGAGGACAACTACCGCCATCAGATCGAGTCGAATGCGGAGTACTCCAACCTGGAGATGAGCGCCGACCGCAGCGCCACGGTGCTCAGAAACGACGGGATTGTGCTCAGCCTCCTGTTCCAGGACTACAGCTATACCGGCGGCGCCCACGGATTGATGGTCTCCCGCGCCTGCTGCTTTGACGCCGGGACCGGCGCCCTGCTGACGCTGGACTCCGTGAGCGTGGATCCCGAAGGTTTCAAGGCCTTCCTCGCCGACGCGATGCTCGCCGAGGTGCAGAGCGATCCGGAACTCCAGGAGCGGATCTATCTCTCTGAGGAAGAGCTCGTGCCCGCGCTCCAGGCGCTGGTGCGGGAGGGGTCGTGGTTCTTCGATTATGACAGCATGGTGTTTTTCTCCGATGATTATGAGCTGTCAAGCCATGCCGCGGGACCCATCAGCTTCCGCATCCCCTACGACAGCGCCGCCGCCTTTCTCTACCCGCGCTACATCCCGGAGGCCGGCGCTGCGAGTGCGGTTTTGCACGTCCTCCCCGCGGAGGATATGGTGGAGGGGAACACTGAGATCGTGGACATGGTGAAGATCAGCGACACGGGCGCCTCCCTCTACCTGATCGTGAGCGGCGCTGCGAGCGACGTGCGCCTCACGAGCGTGATGTTCTCAGACAGGTTTTATGAGACGGCCCAGCTCTGGTCCTGCAGCGTTATGCGCGACTGCGCCGTACAGATCGAAACCGACATCCCGGATGGGATGCCGAATTTGAAGATCAGCTACCGCACTCAGGATGGGCTCAAAAACCTTTACCTTACAGAGAGCGGCGAGGACGGCAGTCTCATCCTTATGGACGACAGCATCCGCCCCGTGGGGTGAGAAAATTCGTGCAAATGCCGATTTTTCGTACAAGAAACTGTTGACATTGCCCAAAGTCTGTGTTATTCTATTCAAGCCGCATTGAAGGGGCACCAAAGCGGGTGCAATCCCCGCCCCAAGAGCGAGTCCTGTAAAGAGGGAGGATACTTTCGTGAAGCATGCGATCATCGTGACCGGCGGCAAGCAGTACCGCGTGGCCGAGGGCGACGTCATTTTCGTTGAGAAGCTCGACGCCGCAGCCGGCGAGACTGTGAAGTTCGACCAGGTTCTGGCCGTGATCGACGGCGACAATGCCGTGTTCGGCAAGCCCGCCATCGACGGCGCCAGCGTCTCCGCCAATGTCGTCAAGAACGGCAAGGGCGCAAAGGTGCGCGTCTACAAGATGAAGCCCAAAAAGGGCTATCGCCGCACCCAGGGCCACAGACAGCCCT
>CAMHEN010000049.1 GCA_946184165.1 uncultured Clostridia bacterium
GACCGGCATGGAGGTTGATGATCTTCTTGTGCATCTTGGCGGTGAAGCCGTAGTTCATGAAGAGGGCGACGGCGCAGCCGATCATGAAGGGATAGTAGCTGGGGAACACGTCCCAGATCAGCATGGCAATCACGGCGAGGGTCAGCAGGACGTTGAAGATGAAGAGCTTCGGACGGGCGAGCTCACTGTCGCCGGCGGAAGACGCGGCGGCGCTCTCGTCAAGCTCGATAACGCCTTCGGTCTCGGCAAGCTTGCCGTGGAGACCGGCGCCGCGCTTTTTCTCCTGGAAGCCGGTGAAGACGGCGTGGGCCAGAGCCAGGACGATGCCGAAGATCTGCACGGGCAGGATGGTCTTCCACAGAGCGCCCGCCTCAGCGCCGAGAACGGATGCGGCGCGCATGGTGGGGCCGGCCCAGGGCATCAGGTTCAGAACGCCCATGGCAAGGACCGCGATGCGCAGCAGAGATGTGGGACGCATGTGCATGCGCTTGAAGACAGGCAGCATGGCGGGGATGACAATGCAGAAGGTGGAGGCACCGCCGCCGTCCAGATGGCCGACGAGGGCGATGATGCAGGTGACGACCGCAACGCCGATGACGTTGTCGCCGACGAGCTTCATGAGCTTGCCGATGATGACGTCAAACATGCCGGCATCGGTCATAATGCCGAAGTAGAGAACGGAGAAGACGAACAGAGCCGCGGTCGGGCCGGTGCTGGTGAAGCCGGCCTTGATCATGGCGGCGATATCGTCAAAGCTGTGGCGGCCGCCGATGACCAGGATCAGGCCCAGGATCGTGGGCCACACGATGAAAGCGATGGCGGGCTGGGTCTTGCTCTTGAACAGCGTAACGACGATGGCCACGATGGTCAGCAGACCGAGAATGCCGACGATGGTATTACTCATAGATCTTTTCCCCTTTTATCAGCAGTATTTGGATCAGTCGTTTTCAAGGGAGTAGGGCTTGATTTTGCGGATCACATCGAGAATGGTGCCATCGCGAGCCTCGAGCACGGCCACGACCTCGTCCTCCCACTGGAGGTCGTCCGGTCTGCCGACCATGCTGTAGGCCTTCTCCTTGAGCTCCTCGATGGGGACATGCTTGATGCCCGCGTTGTCCAGGCACTCGATGAGGTCGGGCCGCAGGGGGTTGACTGCGATGCCGTAGTCCGTGACGAGGACGTCCACGCAGTCGCCGGGAGTGGTGACAGTGACGACATGCTCGCACACGGTGGCCATGCGTCCGCGAATCAGCGGGGTGACGATGATGCAGCACTTGGAGCCTGCGGCGGTGTCGGGGTGTCCGCCGGGGGCGCCGCGGAGGATGCCGTCAGACCCGGTGAGGACGTTGACGTTGAAGCCGGTATCGATCTCGAGGGCGGCGAGCACCACGAAGTCCAGCTTGTTGACGAAGGCGCCCTTGTTCGCGGGATTGGCATACTGGGAGGCGGACATCTCGAAGTGGTTCGGGGTTTGATTGATGGAGTTCACGGCGTCCAGGTCGAAGTCCTGTACGTCGATGACCTTGCCGACCTTGCCCTTCTTGAGCATCTCGACCATGGGGCCACAGATGCCGCCGATGGCCCAGCCCATCTTGATGTTGCGCTCGTCCATGTATTTCTCGAGGAAGAGGTTTGCCGCGAGAGACGGACCGCCGACGCCGGTCTGGAAGGAGAAGCCGTCCTTGAAGTAGGGGGTGGAGGCGATGACCTTCGCCACATCCTCCGCCATCATGAGGTCGCGGGGGTTCTGGGAGATGCGGGCAGCGGCGGAGGCGATCTTCTTGGGGTTGCCGATGGAGTCAACGACCACCACGGCGTCCACGTCGATGGCCTCGACAGAGGCGGGCATATTTGGGAAGTCCACCAGGCAGTCCGTGACAACGACCACATGGTCGGCGTACTTGGCGTCCGTCATCGCGTAGCCCATGGAGCCGCAGTTGGACTTGCCGCCGATGCCCCGGCAGTTGCCCACGCAGTCGCTGGTGGGGGCGGCAATGAAGGCGATGTCGATATGTACCTCGCCGGCCTCGATGGCGCGGGGACGACCGCCGTGGCTGCGGATGATGGCGCGGGTCTTGAGCTTGCCCTTGGACACGACCTCACCCATACGGCCGCGGATGCCGCTGGTCTGTATGCCGATGACCTTGCCCTGCTCGATATAATCGGCGATGGGGTCGTGGGCGCTGCCGAGGGAGGAGGCCGCGATGGTCAGATCCTCAAGTCCCAGCTCCTCGATGGCGGCCTTCATGACCATGTTGACCACGAAGTCGCCGTCACGCAGATGGTGGTGGAAGCTGAAGGTCATGCCGCTCTTTGCACCGCACTGGCGGAGGGCGTCGGCGAGACTCTCGACGATCTTGCTCTCCTGCGGCTTTTCATAGCGGCGGGTTTTGGGGGCGGCCTTCTGGAGATACTTGCCGTCCATATAATTCTTTCCCTGATAGACTTCCTTGCCGTTTTCCAGCAGGAAATCGGGAATCTCTCTGCCTACTGCGTTTTTCATACCAGATCTCCCTCCCAAAGTCCGCAGGCGCGGGCAAGTTTCAGAGTCCTCTCAGCGCCGGGGATGAAGGCGATGTCGATCATCTTGCCGTCGACGGTGAACACGCCGACGCCCATGGCGCTCTGCTCCCGGTAGGCGCGGACGATCTTCTCGGCCTGGATGATCTCCTTCTCGGTCGGGGCAAAGACCTGATGGACAAAGCGGATCTGCTTGGGATTGATGAGGCTCTTGCCGTCAAAGCCCATGGCCTTGTTCTGCAGAACCTCAGCCTCGAAGCCCTCCTGATCGTCCAGGTTCGTGAACACGGTGTCGAAGCACTGGACCCCGGCGGCGCGGGCGGCGATGAGCATCATGCCGCGGGCCGTGACCATATCGATGCCGTCGCGGGTGGGCTTGGTCTGCATGCACTTGCGGAAGTCACCGCCGGAGATGGCGACGCCCAGCATACGCTCGGACGCGGAACAGATCTCATAGGCGTTCAGAATGCCCTTGGGGCTCTCCAGCGCGGCCATCAGAAGGGTGCGCCCCTTCTCCACGCCGAACTCCTCCTCAGCGGCCTCGACGGCCTTCTCGACCGTCAGCACGTCCTGGGCGCTCTCGCACTTGGCGATACGGATACCGTCGGCCCCGCCCGCCACGCACACACGGATATCCTCCTGCCAGTGGGGGGTGTCAAGGCCGTTGATGCGGACGATGACTTCGGTATCGCCGTAGTCGATGGTCTTCAGCGCGTGGTAGAGTGAGAAACGGGCGGCGTCCTTCTGGTTCTCGGCCACCGCGTCCTCCAGGTCCAGCATGATGCTGTCGCAGCCGTAGATATAGGCATCTTTGATGAGGCCGGGCTTCTGCGCGTTCATAAACATCATGGTGCGGCGCAGGCGGAAGCGTTCAGGTCTGGGACGTGGGATCATCTGACAGCACCTCCCCAGGGAATATCGGCGGAAGACTTTCCGCAGCTGCGGAATACCGCGCACTCCACGCGGGCCTTGATGGTGCAGTCGAGCGCGCCCTTGTCCACAACGGCTACGCGGGCATTCTCAACGCCCAGGCGCTCCAGGGTCTCCAGGACAGTGGCCTTGATCTGGCGGCCGTACTGATTCATAACGCTGCTCTCAAGCGTCAGCTCGATCCCGTCTTCGCCCGGTTCGACCATGACCTGGGCGTCGCTGGATTCGAGGGTCCCCGCCATGGCGGGTTTCAGAATCTCCATGTGTCATTCCTCCTCACAGATTGGTATGGAAGCGGACTTTGCTATGTTAATACTTTACCATTTTGGTGTCTCCCAGGCAAATGTCTTTTTTGTCGGCCTGATATAATATTCAGATTATAACAGTTGACAAGCATAGATATAGTCTTATATAATTATAGTATATATATTATGTTTATTCATAAAGTGGCCAAAGTTCGGCCCAAAATCGCCCGGATGGGAGGAAAAGCTCGTGAACCTCAAGCAAGCGCTCTATATCCGTACCATTGCTCAGGAGGGCAGCATCACAGCCGCAGCCAAAAAGCTCTATGTCAGCCAGCCTTCTCTGAGCCAGATGATCCGCCAGGTGGAGAGCGAATACGGCGTCACACTCTTTGACAGGAGCTTCTCTCCCCTGCGTCTGACCTATGCCGGTGAGAAATATCTGCAGGCTGCGAACGTCATGCTCACAGCCAGCGAGAGGCTGGAAAACGAGCTGCGGGAGATCCGCCAGGAGAACAGCGGCCTGCTGCGTCTCGGCATCAGCGTCCAGCGCGCCATACAGATCCTTCCGGTGGCTCTCCCCTGGTTCACCATGCAGTTTCCGAAGGTCTCCATCGACCTGCGGGAGGAGGGCAGCGCACGGCTGGAGCAGCTTCTGGAGGAGGGCGAGATCGACCTTGCCCTTGCGGCCATCGAGTCGGTGAGCCCGTCGCTCTCCTACACACTGATCGAGAAAGAGGTGATCGGCGTGCTGGCAGGGAAAAACGCCGCCATTGCCCAGCAGCTTCCGCCGGGCACGCCTATCTCCCTGAGCATGATCCGGGAGGACGCCTTTGTCTCCCTCAAGCCCGGGCACAGCGTGCGCGTGGTGCAGGATTCGCTGTTTCGCGCCGGAGGGCTCAAGCCGCAGATCCTGCTGGAAACGGATTCGCTGGAGGTGGCAAAGCGCGTGGCCATCCAGGCGGGGGCCTGCATGCTCTGCTCGGACATTTTCGTGGACGAGTACGCCCGGCGCGGCGGGGTATTTTTCCCGCTGATGGACTATGAGAACAGGCGGCATCTCTACGCCTGCTGGCGCAAGGATGAAAAGCTGCCGCGCTATGCCGAGGGCTTTATCCGGATCGTCAGCCGGATCCTGGATAAGAATGCAGCCCCCGTATAGGCGGCCTGCCGTATTGACAGCAAGGCAATCATACAGTATCCTTTGGCCAAGACAGACAGACAGGAGTGCCGTTTCCATGGATCAGACCATTGAACTCAGCCAGATGCTGGCGGCCAGGGAGCGCCGCGCGCAGCGGCAGCAGGAGCTGCTGGAGCAGTACCGTCTCCCCCTGGTCTCCTTCACCATGAATATCGCGGGCCCGGTAAAAAACAGCCCCTCCATCCGGCGAGGGTTCCGGCTGGGACGAGAGCTTCTGCGCGGGCAGCTTCTGCGCGTCGGGGCGCCGCTGATCTTCGAGGAGGAGATCGACGAGGCGACCGGATGTGAGGGGCTCTATGTGGTGCAGCTCTCCGGCGCGGCCCTCAAGGCGATCACGCTGGAGATCGAGGAGCATACGGATCTCGGCCGTCTGTATGATATGGACGTGCTGGATCCCGCCGGGGAAAAGCTGGCGCGCCCCAGTCCGCGCCGCTGTCTGATCTGCGGGCGGCCCGCCCAGGAATGTGCACGCAGCCGCACCCACTCCGTGCCTGAACTGCAGCAGAGGACCCATGAGATCCTGACTGCGGCGCTGGATCGGCACGACGCGCAGAAAGCCGCCGCCCTTGCCCTCCGGGCGCTGTTATACGAGGTGGCCGTCACGCCGAAGCCGGGGCTCGTGGACCGGGAGGGCAACGGCAGCCACCGGGACATGGATTTCTACACCTTTTTGACGAGCGCCTCCGTCCTCACCCCCTATTTTTCCGCCTGCTTTGCCATCGGGCGCGAGACGTCCGCCGACCCCGCGCCGCTCACCTTTTCCCGCCTGCGGGCCCCGGGGAAGCTCGCCGAGGGGGAGATGCTGCGCGCGACCGGCGGCGTCAACACCCACAAGGGCGCCATTTTCACCATGGGGCTTGCCTGCGGCGCTCTGGGCCGCATGGCTCCGGAGGATCGGCGAAAGCCCGCCGCCCTTCTCGCACAGATCGCCGCCATGACGGAGGGCGTAGAGAACGAGCTTGCGGGTCTGACGGAGGCGTCCGCCCGGACGGCGGGCCAGCGCATCTATGCCCGCTGCGGCGTGACCGGCGTTCGGGGACAGGCGGCAGCCGGATTCCCCACCGTTCTCAGATACGGCCTGCCTGTTCTGGAGGAGGGTCTGCGCCGGGGCGGCTGCGAGGATGAGGCCGGGGCGGCCGCGCTGCTCGCGATCCTGAGCCGCACGGAGGACACCAATATGATCAGCCGCGGCGGTCTGGAGACGCAGCGGGAAAAAAGCGCACGGCTTGCGGCCATGCTGGCAGACGACCCCTACCCCGCTCCAGAGACGCTCCGTGCCCTCGACCGGGAATACACGGCGGAAAACCTCTCCCCCGGCGGGAGCGCGGATCTGCTCGCGCTCTGCTGGCTGCTCCATTTTCTGAAGGAGGAGAACTGAAATGGCATACACGATCTCAAGAATCTACCCCAACGACAAGCGCGCCCTCTCACAGGTGGACGCCCTTCTGCAGCAGGAGGGGATCGAGCGCGACGGCAACCTGGATTATATCGCCGCCATGTTCGATGAGGACTACCGCATCATTGCCACCGGCTCCTGTTTCGGAAACACCCTGCGCTGTTTTGCGGTCAGCAGCGCCCATCAGGGCGAGGGGCTTCTGAATCAGATCATCACCCACCTGATCGAGGTCCAGTACGAACGCGGAAACCTCCACCTCTTTCTCTATACCAAAACAGGCTCCGCGAAGTTTTTCGGAGACCTGGGCTTTTATGAGATCGCCCGGGTGGACGGGACGCTGGTCTTCATGGAAAACCGGCGCGACGGCTTCCAGAGCTATCTGAAACGGCTTGCAAAAACCCGGACAGAGGGAAAGTCTGCCGCGCTTGTGATGAACGCAAATCCCTTCACTCTGGGCCACCAGTACCTGGCGGAGACCGCGGCCGCAGCGTGCGATACGCTGCATCTCTTTGTCGTGAGCGAGGACGCAAGTCTCGTCCCCTTCTCCGTCCGCAAACGGCTCATCAGGGAGGGCACAGCCCATCTCCCGAACATTGTGCTCCACGATACCGGGCCGTACATCATCAGCTCCGCCACCTTCCCGAGCTATTTTCTCAAGGATGCGGAGGCCGTTATCCGCGGGCAGGCAAGACTCGACATTGAAGTCTTCAAGCGGATCGCCGCCGCTTTGAACATCTCGGTGCGCTATGTGGGCGAAGAGCCGACCAGTCAGGTGACGGGGCTCTACAACGCCATCATGGTTTCCGAACTGCCGAAGGCCGGGATCGAATGTCGGGTCATCCCGCGAAAGGAGGCCGAGGGGCAGGCAATCAGCGCCTCGACGGTGCGAAAAGCACTCCAGGAGGGGGACCTCGAGACTGTCTCCCGGCTGGTGCCCGCGACGACTCTCGCCTGGCTTCAGAGCGAGGAGGCGATTCCGGTCCTCGAAAAGATCCGCGGCGCCGGGAACGTGGTGCATTACTGAAGAAAACAAACCGCGGCAGGACGATGTTTTCGGAAACATCGTCCTGCCGCAATCTCTCTACAGGGTTTTGAGCTCGGCCCGGCAGCGGCCGTTTTCGATCTCGAGCACCGCATAGGATGGGCGGGTCGTCCGCCCGACAGCCCCGGGATTGAGAAGCAGGATACCGTCCCGCTCTTCGCAGTAGGGGCAGTGCGTATGGCCGAAGAGCGCCGCCTGCGCGCCCGCCTCCTTTGCGGCTCTCGTGAGCGTCCTGGGTACCGTCTCATGCTTCACATTGTAGAGGTGCCCGTGGGTGGCAAATATGCCCACGCCGCCCACCGTGCAGACAAGGGCGGGACTGAGGGCGCTGTGAAGGTCACAGTTTCCCCGCACCGCGTAGACCGGGAGATCCGGGAAGATGGACTCCACCGCGACAAGATCCCGCACCCCGTCGCCGAGAAAGAAACACAGCCGCGGCTCCTCCCGTCCGATGGCCGTGATCATATACTCCGGGCCGCCGTGGGAATCGGAAAAAACGCAGATTTTGATATTCATATTTTTACGAGACAGAACAGAGCCGTCCGATGGCGGGCGGCTCTGTCTTTTTTCCGCAGGATCAGATGGCGTTTTCGCTGCTTGCGAGGTCGCCGAGGAGCTTTTCGCGGCTTACGCGAACCTGTGTCTCGCGCACCTTCTGGCGCAGGGGGAGAACAGAGCGCGGGGAGACGGAGAGCTCGTCCAGGCCCATCGCGAGGAAGAGCTCCGTGAGCTCCAGATCGGCGCCGAGCTCGCCGCAGATGCCGCACCAGATGCCCGCCTTGTGGGCGTTGTCACAGGCCAGCTTGATGAGTCTCAGCACGGCCGGATGATGGGCGTTGAAGAAGCGGCCCAGGTCGTTGTTCTGCCGGTCGCAGGCCAGGGTGTACTGGGTGAGGTCATTGGTGCCGATGGAGAAGAAGTCCACTTCCTTGGCAAGCCTGTCGCTGATGACCGCGGCGGCGGGGGTCTCGATCATGATGCCCACGTCCACCTCGTCGGAGAAGGGGATGCCCTCCTTCGTGAGCTCGGCCTTCACCTGCTCACACATCTTTTTCGCCTCGCGCACCTCCCACACGGAGGCGACCATCGGGAACATGATGGAGAGTCTGCCGTAGGCGGAGGCACGGTAAAGGGCGCGGAGCTGCGTCTTGAAGATCTCGGGGCGGTTGAGGCAGATGCGAAGGGCGCGGTTGCCGAGGGCGGGGTTCTCCTCATGGGGCAGGTTGAAGTAGCCGATCATCTTGTCCGCGCCGATGTCCAGCGTGCGGATGACGACTTCCTTGCCGCCCATATCGGAGAGGACCCTCTTATATGCCTCGAACTGGTAATCCTCGGTCGGATAATCGTCGCAGTTGAGATAGAGGAACTCGCTGCGGAAGAGGCCGATGCCGCCGCCGTCGTTCTCCAGCACGGCGTGCACATCCTCGGGATTGCCGATGTTGCAGTAGACGCGCAGCTCCTGCCCGTCCTTCGTGACATTGGGCTTGCCCTTGAGCTCGTTGAGGAGCTCCTGGCGCTTGAGGATGTCGGCGCGCTTCTTCATGAGTCTCGCGCGGGTGTCATCGTCCGCGTCCAGCACCACCGTGCCGGTGCCGCCGTCCACGATCACCTCGCGCAGGGCGTACTCCTCCTTGAGCTGATCGCCCACGCCGATGATGGCGGGGATGCCCATGGTGCGGGCCAGGATCGCGGTGTGGCTGGAGCCGGAGCCGCCGGAGGTGACGAAGCCCAGGATCTTGGATTTGTCAAGCTGTACGGTCTCGCTGGGGGCCAGATCGTCAGAGGCGAGGATCACGGGCACATCGGAGTCGATGCCGCCCTGCACGACGCCGGAGAGGATGCCCACGATGCGGCCGGAGATGTCCTTCACGTCCGCCGCGCGGGCTTTGAAGTAATCGTCATCCATGGCGGCGAAGGCATCCGCCTGCATGGCGCCGGCGTCCGTGACCGCCGCCTCGGCGTTGATGCCGGACTCCTTGATGAAGCCCTCGATAGCCTCCTCATAGTCCATATCCTCGCACATCATCTGGTGCGTCTCGAAGAGCATGGCGGCCTCGTCACCCGCCTCGGCCCGCGCCTTCTCGGCCAAGACGCCGAGCTGCTCGATGGCCTTGGCCTGCGCCGCCTTGAAGCGCTGCCATTCGCTCTCCCTGTCCTGCACCTCATAGCGCTGCAGTGCGGCGGAAGCTCTCTGATAGAAGTAGAGGGGGCCCGACGCGACGCCGGTGGATACGCCTTTTCCCTGAATGGTAATCATGGTCAATACTCCTTCCTAACGAAAATACGGCTGTCAGAGCGGCAGCCGTATTTTCCCGAAATGTTTACAGATTCGCTTTGAAGAACGCTTCGATCGCAGCGCAGACAGCCTCTTCATCGCCGCCCTCGACAGCGACTTTGACGGTGTCGCCCTGCTTGATGCCCATCTGCATGAGGGCCATCAGCTTGAGCGCGTTGACACTCTTCTCACCCTTGGTGATGGTGACGGTGGAGCCGGCATAACCCTTGATCTCCTTGACAAGCAGGCCGGCAGGACGGGCATGGATGCCCACAGGATCGGTAATGGTGTACTCAAAAGACTTCATGTTGGTTCCTCCTGTAAAGAATTGATAATTATTTCAGTCCGCACTCGACGCCTTCCAGGTCGTCGGAGTTGGTGAGCAGCATGACGACGGTGTCGTTGTAGCCTGCCTTGGCGATGGCCGCACGGTCGAAGCCCAGCAGCTTCTGGCCGGCCTTGACTTCGGCGCCCTCTTCAACGAAAGCAGTGAAGCCCTCGCCCTGCATATTGACAGTGTTGACGCCGATGTGGATCAAAACCTCCATGCCGTCCTTTTCCAGGGTCACGGCATGCCTGGTGTCGAAGACAGAGGTGACGGTGCCGTCAAAGGGGGCGAGCACGATGCCGTCCTCGGGGACGACGCCGATACCCTCGCCCAGGATGCCGGCGGCGAAGGTCTCATCGGGGATCTGCTCGCGGTCGATGACCTTGCCCTTGCAGGGCTGGAGCAGCTCACCGGCGGCGCAGCGCACGACGGAGGGCATAGGCTCGGCCGGGGCTTCGTTCTTGGGAGCGGCAGCCTTCCTGGCGGGCTCGTCCTCTTTCCAGATGAACCAGGTCAGAGCGAAGGCAATGCCCGCGGCGATGCAGAGCTCGACGAGGTACATGGGAACATTGTTGACGGCGGGGATGCCGGGGATACCGGTGACGCCGTAGGTAGTGGCGCCAAACTTCACAATCTCGCCCTCCGCATTGGTGCCGTGCATCCAAGAGGCGAAGAGAGAGGCGACAGCGCCGCCGACCATGCCGCACACAAAGGGCTTCATGAAGCGGAAGTTGATACCGAAGATAGCGGGCTCGGTAATGCCCAGGGAGGCGGACAGGGAGGAGGGCAGGGCCACGGACTTGGTCTTCTGGTTCTTGACTTTCAGGGCGACAGCCAAGCAGGCGCCGAACTGGGCAAAGTTTGCGGCGGAGGCGATGGGCATCCAGAAGTTGACGCCGGAGGAGGAGATCATGCCTGCCTCGATGACGTTGTACATATGGTGCAGGCCCATGACGACGGTCAGCGGGTAGATGGCGCCCATGATGGCGGCGCCGACGCCGTGGCCGATGGTGATGAGCTTCTCCGCGCCGACGAGCACCCAGCTCTCAAACACGGAAAAGATGGGTCCGATGATGGTGAAGGTGACGAAAGCCGTGATGAGCACGGTGCAGAGCGGAGTGACGAAGAGGTCGATCATCTCCGGCACATGCTTGTGCAGCCATTTTTCAACCGTACACATCAGCAGTACTGCCAAAATGACCGGGATAACGTGGCCCTGATAGCCGACCTGCTGGACATTGAAGAAGAACAGGTGCCAGACCGGGATTTCGCCGGGGGCGTAGTTGCCGACGGTCCATGCGTTGATGAGTGCGGGGTGGACCATCATGATGCCGATGACGGCGCCGAGGAAGATATTGCCGCCGAAGACACGGGCAGAGGAGATCGCCACCAGCACAGGAAGCAGGGCGAAGGCGGTGTTCGCGACAAGGTCCAGGAAGGAGAACCAGTCGGAGTTGCCGAAGGCGGGCCAGAACTTCGGGATCGCTTCGACAATGCCCATCATAAGGCCGGAGGCCACGATGGCGGGCAGGATGGGGACGAACACATCGCCGGGGGTCTTCAGAATCTTTTTCCAGAGAGGCATCCTGGAAGCCGCGGCTGCCTTGACGTCCGCCTTGGAGGCCGCCGTGAGGCCGGTGACGGCGAGGAACTCATCATACACTTTGTTGACCGTGCCGGTGCCGATGATGAGCTGGAGCTGACCGTTGGAGTCGAAAAGGCCCTTGACGCCTTCTACCTCTTCCAACGCCTTGGTGTCGATCTTGCTGTTGTCTGCGATGACAAGACGGAGTCTTGTGGCGCAATGAGCCGCGCTGATTATATTCTCTTTTCCGCCCAAGTGGGAAAAGATCTCTTCAGCACACTTGCGGTAATCCAGTGCCATAGAAGTTTCCTCCATTCATAAACAGCGGCCGACCTTCGTGGGACGACCGCTTTATGTGTGTATTATACATGATTCACAAGGCAAGCTCAATCATATTTCAAACGCTTGATTTGACAAAAATCAGGGCTCAGTTTTGTCGCTTTCTACCAAATTCAGCTTTTGGAAAGCCCAGGCAAGGCCATCCGCATCCACCGCAGGGCAGACAAGATCGCTCTTCTTCTTCAGTGTGGGCGAGCCGTTTTCCATGCACACGCTGAAGCCCACGGTCTCGATCATTTCCAGATCGTTCATGCTGTCGCCGAAGCCGATGGTATCCTCGATGGGCACGCCCAGCTTTTCGCACACGCAGCGGATGCCGGTGCCCTTGTCGAATTTGCGGTTGACGAGCTCGCCGTTGAGGCAGTTCGCGCCCATCATATCCTGCACGAGGAAATAGAATTCCCCCTCCAGAGACTCGATGGCCGGAGCGAGCTGCTCAGTCTTGGAGCACATGAAGACGACCTTATAGATGGGCCGCCCGTCATACTCCCGCATGGGGCGTATGCCGAGATCCTTTTCCAGCGCTTCGCGCCAGCGCAGAAGCTCGCTGTTGCCGCCGGAACTCTGCTGCAGGAACTCCCCCATCCCCTCGTCACAGTAGCTTGCGTCACGGGCCTCGACGGTGCGCAGAACGCCGCCCTCGGCAAAGAGACGCAGAGCGCGGTCCCGCTGATCCTCCGTCATGGGGCAGTCGAAGAAAACCTCGTCGCCGCAGAACACATAGCCGCCGCTGCTGGCCACCGCGCCGTCAAAGCCGAATTTCAGCAGGGGGCGCAGCATGTCATAGTTGCGGCCCGTGCAGAGAAACACCTTATGACCGCGCGCCTGGGCCGCTCTGATCGCCCGCAGCGCGCTCTCCGGCGGCTCGTTGCTGCCCGGTGAGGTCAGTGTCCCGTCAATATCCAGAAAAATGAGCTTACTGTCCATAGCTTTTCCTCCATCTGTTTTCTACGCTTCCCGGCTGATTGAGAGCGCCTGTATAAGCGTCTTCCCGCGTATTATACCATAGACTCCCACCCGTGGGAAGTTTGGGGAGCAATTTCTTTGCGGCTGGTCGCCGGCAGATCACAACGGAAGCCCGGCGGATGATCCGCTGGGCTTCCGGGTAACAGGGCTTACTTGTTGTTGCGATAGTAGTTGATGAGGCAGCCGTCGGTGATGATCTGGCGCTCGGGATCGGTCAGCGCGCCGACAGAGCAATGGAATTCGGTCACCGTGCCGTCGGGCTTGACCGCATAGGCGGTGATGTCGTCGTTCTTCTCGAGGATCGCCTTGCGCAAGCCCGGGACAAAGATGTAGTCGCCCAGGGCGAAGACCTCGGGGTTCTGCACGAGGAAGGGCGTCATGCCCCAGTTGATGCAGTTGGAGCGGTAGCGCTTGGTGGCGTACTGCTTTGCAAAATTCGCGCTCGCGCCCATCACGCGCTGGCAGCTTGCCGCCTGCTCGCGTGCAGAGCCGTCGCCCGGCATGTTGGCAAAGATCGTGGAGCCCACATCCGTACCCTCGGGATCGACCTTGAGGCCAGCCTTTTCGAGAGCGGCGTACACGGCCTTGATCTCATCGCTGAGGCCCTTCCCTGCCCTGCGGTCGCGGTCCGCCTGACGGAGAACCTTGGAACGGGAGACATACTGGGGATCACGGCGGGAGAGGGCAAACTCGCTCAGGCGCTCCGGGTTGGAGCGGTAAGAGCTTGTCTCGCCGGAGGGGATCAGCTCGTCCGTCGTGGTGACGGGGTCGGTGATGTAGGAGCAGACCTTTACCAGCAGATCGTCCGTCAGGGCAGGCATCTCGGGCCAGTCCTTGATGTTCGGGCCGAACTTGAGCTCGTGCTCAGGCTCGGGCTTGCCCCAGCCGTTGTAGACGCGCTTTTCGTAGACACCGGCGTCGTACTCGTAAACGGGCGTGCTGTACTCCACATCGAGGTCGGTCGCAGCCGTCAGCTTGCCTCCGTTTGCTGCGGTGGCGGCGATGGAGCGCGCGTCCATGAGGGCGACGGCGCTGATCTGCCCCTCGCCGGGCTTGGAGCCCTCGCGGTTCGGGAAGTTGCGCGTGGTGTGGCGGATGGAGAACTCGCCGTTTGCCGGCGTGTCACCCGCGCCGAAGCAGGGTCCGCAGAAGCACTCGCGGATGATGGCGCCCGCGGAAACGAGGTCGAAGATGCGCCCGGTCTTGACGAGGCAGGCAAAGGCGGGCATGGAGCCGGGGTAGATGTTGAGGGAGAACGCGCCGTTGCCGCAGGACTTGCCGCGCAGGATGTCGGCCGCCGCGCAGATGTTGTCAAAGGTGCCGCCGGAGCAGCCCGCGATCTCGCCCTGCTCGACCCAGACGCCGCCATCATGGTACTTGCTCATGAGATCCATGGTCACGCCCTTGAGCTGCCTGTTGGCCTGCTCCTGCACGGCATGGAGGATGTCCTTGGCGTTTTCCTGCAGCTCATGGATGGTGTAGGTGTTCGAGGGGTGCATGGGCATGGCGATGGTGCACTCCACGGTGGAGAGGTCAACGTAGACGCAGCCGTCATAGTAAGCGATCTCCGCGGGCTGAATCTTCTTGTAGGCTTCGGGTCTGCCGTGGGTAACAAAGTAGCCCTGGGTCTTCTCGTCCGTGACCCAGATGGAAGACCAGCAGGTGGTCT
>CAMHEN010000050.1 GCA_946184165.1 uncultured Clostridia bacterium
CCTCCCCTGAAAGGGGAGATAGCTTGTCCCGATTCCCCGTGAGGGGCAAGCCAGACGGGACAACCCCTCAGTCACGGCGCTTCCGTGAGACGCGCCATGACAGCTCCCCTTTCAGGGGAGCCTATACGGAGGCATACAATCCCCTTTCAGGGGAGCCAATGTGGAATTGTTATTTATCAGACAATGCTTGCATTTTTTACCGTTTTGTGACATAATGTAACTTGTATTAGGATATCATTTTTAAGCTACACCCGGGTGGCTTAAAAATATAACCCATGTGGCGTCTTCCCGGGACGCCGTAAATCCGATAAAAAGGAGTTACTTAAATGAAGAAGAACAACAAAGGCTTTACCCTGGCCGAGCTGCTGATCGTCGTTGCGATCATCGCCGTCCTCGTTGCTATCGCCATTCCCATTTTTACCACCCAGCTGGAGAAGGCCCGTGAGGCAACTGACGTTTCTAACGTTCGTAGTTCCTATGCAGTCGTTGTTGCGGAAGCGCTTACCCAGGAAACTCCCAATACAATTACCGCAGAAGTTACCCTCAAGCAACAGCAGGCCGGGTGGCAGGGTCCCGATCCGACCGCCACGCTTGCTCAGCTCGGTGCTACATTTACAGGAGTGAATGATGCTCCTGCAGAGGTTACTGTAACAGGTGATCCAACTGCTAATGGTACTGCAACAATTACTTGGACTCCTGCAGTTGATGTGGGTGATGTAGCTGCAGTTGAAATCGAATTCGCATAAGTGCTCACGATGCCGCTTATCCTCTCCGGGAAGAGGAGACGGCAACATAACGAAAGAGGCCCTGTCCCTTGCTAGCGGGACAGGGCCTCTTTCCATAGATATAGTTAGAGAGCCCAGCATGAAATGGGAACTCTCTGTAATGAGAATGTTTTGCTTGGAGGTCTTAATTGATGATGTCTTGAAATCCAATAATCTCCGAACTACGGTTTCATTTTTGATGCCATTTTTATTGCCCCGGCAGTTCTTCCAATAAAGGTTTCAGACGGCCGTAAATGATCTTTACCTCGCTGCTGGGAAATACTTTCATCAGGGCAGCGTTGACATCCATTTTTGACTTTGACATAAGAACCGCCTGAATTATAGTTTCCTTCTGTTGCCTGTACTTTGGCTCTTTAAACTCCTGACCGAAGAAGCATCGGATCTGATGTTCACGTTTGCTCTGAGAGGTATTTCCTGATTCTATCTTTATATTCTTAGGTTCTGTTTTCAGCGCCACCATACGTGTGATATTCACACGCTGCTCCGATTTCCAGAACTGAATGATCTTATCATACCCGGTGTCTTTGCTGATGACTACATATCTGGCGGAGCTTCCTTCCCGGCCAATCAGAAAACCGAGATAGGACAGCAGACGCTTGTCAACAGACTGAGCCCCCTCCACAACATCGTAAATTTTCAGGTTTACCGCATTGAACGCAGAAAGGACACCGATATTGATTTTTGCTGCCTTTTTTGTCGTGAAGAAAATGACCGTTGAATCAGAAGCGAAATGTAAGGCATTCTCAATTCCCGAATTTCCGATATTCTCAAAGTCAATCAGATAAAAAGATTTCATTCTGGACGCTCCTTGCCATGAAAGACGCTAATACCACAAGGGTGATTCGGTGACCGGCTATATCAAGGCGAATACTGATTATGTAAACCGAGTTGCATTTGAGGAAATCTGCGGCCGCTTCCGCGCGGCTTACGCCGACAGCGACGCGCTGCACGAGCTCGCGGCCATCGTCAAGAGCCGCCCCTGCACCATCGAGAAGGTGAAAGAGAGCCACCTGCGCGGCGAATTCACCGCCGAGGCGGGGCATACGCTGCTGTTCACCATCCCCTATGACGAGGGCTGGACCTGCACCATCGACGGCAAGGAGGCCGAGATCAAGACGGTCCTCGGCGTCTTTATGGCGGTGGATGCCCCGGAGGGGACCCACAGCTACGAGATGAAGTTCTTCCCCGCCGGCATGAAGACCGGCATATGCCTCTCCGCCGCCGCCCTGCTGACGACCCTTGTGTACATCCCCGCAGACGCCCGGCGCAGAAAGAAACAACTCCCCGCCCCGGAAGACCCCCTCCCCGTTCCGGAAGGTTGAGAAGCACAGAGGGGCTGTGAAAAAGCCTTCCCCTTGAGGGGAAGGTGGCATCCGGCGTCTCCCGCAAGCCGGATGACGGATGAGGTGTCACCCTCGCTGTTTGTACGAAGCCGGTCAGAAGCCGGGGTCTCCACCTCATCAGTCACGGCGCGGCCGGACACGCGCCGCGACAGCTTCCCCTCAAGGGGAAGCCAATTTCACCTCTTCCCTTCAAGGGGAAGCGATCTATGATCAAAAAGGCGAATTCGCTGCAATTGCGAATTCGCCTTTTTCTTTCCGATGATCGTTTCGTTATACCGCCAGACGGATCCTGTCCGCCCCTGCGGGTTTAAACAGGGTACGGGCGGACTCTTTCGGAATGCCGCAGCCCCTTCAATATTCCAAATTTTGCCCCGTCTGCGGGTCGAAGAGGTGGGCGGAGCTGCCCGCGAAGCGGAAGCGGATCGTGTCCCCGCTCTCGTAGCTGTCCTCGGCGTCATAGAGCTGGACCACGATGATGGCCTCCTTCCCCGCCGCGGTGACGTGCAGATGGACCGAGGAGCCCATCATCTCCCGCACATCCACCCGGGCCTCGACGCCGCCCTCCTGCCAGAGGAGGGTATGCTCCGGCCGGACGCCGAGGGTGATCGGGCCGCCCTGCACGTCCTTCGCAAGCAGGCGCTGCCGCTTGCTCTCGCTCAGCGGGACGCGCCAGCCCGCCAGCTCCACGCTGTAGCGGTCGCCCTCCCGGACGAGGGAGGCGTCAAAGAAGTTCATGACCGGGGTGCCGATAAAGCTCGCGACGAATAGATTCGCCGGGTGGTTGAATACCTCCTGGGGCGTGCCGATCTGCTGGATGTAGCCGTCCTTCATGATGACGATGCGGTCGCCCAGGGTCATGGCCTCGGTCTGGTCGTGCGTCACATAGATGAAGGTGGTATTGATGCGCTTTCGGAGCTTGATGATCTCCGCCCGCATCTCGTTGCGGAGCTTCGCGTCGAGGTTTGAGAGCGGCTCGTCCATGAGCATGACCTTCGGCGCGCGCACGATGGCCCTGCCGATGGCGACGCGCTGGCGCTGGCCGCCGGAGAGCGCCTTCGGCTTGCGGTCGAGATAGTCCGTGATGTCGAGGATCTGCGCCGCCTCCCGGACCTTTTTGTCGATCACGTCCCGCCGCTCATGCCGCAGCGTCAGCGGGAAGGCCATGTTCTCATACACGGTCATGTGCGGGAAGAGGGCATAGTTCTGGAAAACCATGGAGATGTCCCGCTCCTTGGAGTCCACGTAGTTCATGAGCTTGCCGTCGATGTAAAGCTCTCCGTCCGTGATTTCCTCCAGGCCCGCCACCATGCGGAGCGTCGTGGATTTGCCGCAGCCGGAGGGGCCCACTAGCACGATGAATTCCTTGTCCGCAATGTCCAGGCTGAAGCTCTGCACCGCGACGACGCCCTCCTCCGTGATCTGGAGATTGCTGCGCTTCGCGGCGTCCCCGTCCGCCTGCT
The DNA here is from genome assembly GCA_946184165.1 of uncultured Clostridia bacterium. Lineage (GTDB taxonomy): Bacteria > Bacillota > Clostridia > Oscillospirales > Oscillospiraceae > Limivicinus. The sequence continues at coordinate 3,589 of CAMHEN010000050.1, forward strand.
TCAGCCGCCGCTGTTCCTCCGCGCTGCCGAAGGCGTATATCTTTTTTACGTTGTGAAAGCTGACGCTTGCCATGTTTTCCCTCCGTTGTAAAGTTCAGTCTACGCGCTCGCCGTTGCCGTAAATCTCGCAGAAGCGGCCGGCAAAGGACGGCGTCAGCCCCGCCGCGTACAGGTGGGACACATCGCCGATGGAGGAGGCCCGGAAAGCCGCAAGCCCCGGCCGCCGCTCCTCCGTCACGAGAGTGGACACGGAGCTCGGCGCAAGGGCGATCCCCTGCCAGAGGACCATCGGCGAGCAGTTTATCAGGTGGCTCATCAAAAGGCAGGCGCTGCCGAGATGACAGAAGAACACGAGGGTGTCCGTGTTCGGCCGTACCGCGCGGTACAGGAGCCCCTCCCGCTCATACCCATAGCGGGCGAGGAGCGCGTCCAGAGCCGCCGCGACGCGGTCGTACGCCTCCCCCACGCCGCCCTCGCACAGGATCTCATTCTCCCGCCAGGCGGGATCCGAGCGCAGGCGTGCATCGCCGAGATAGTCCTGCGGCAGCCAGTCCCAGCAGACATGGCTCCCGTCCCGCAGATCCGGGCGCCTGACGGAGACATAGAACTCCTGCAGCCAGGGGCACTCTTCGGCTGTGCGCCCCGCCCTCAGGAGCGTCGGCGCGGCGGTGGCCTTCGCCCGGCCGAAGGGGGAGACAAAATAGTCCCGGACCTCCAGGGGCGCGATGCGCTCCGCGAGGCACGCCGCCTCCTTTATCCCGGTCTCAGTCAGATCGTCGCGGACGTAGTCCGGGTCCGCGTGCCGGATGAACAGCAGCTTCATACCGCCGTCTCCCTTCGGGTTCCTTGTCTTTCAATGGCGCTATTATATCCCACAAACCGGGTCCGCGTCCAGCCCTTTTGCGCGAATCCGGCACAGGCGTCGTGCCGGGGTGCCCGGCGAATTTACCAAAGTTTGCGGTGGGTTATTGTATATTTATTCCCACTATTAGACAAAGATTCAGATTTACCAAATTTTGGTCTTGCGTTTTTCCGATTCTGTGCTACACTCAAGCCAACTTGATACGTAGAGGTCGCATTCTCGATCAGTACCGCAGACGCGGGAAAGGCGAGCGTGCCGAAGTCGCCGCAAGGCGGCTGGGGGCATGTCGAACAGGCATGTCACTGTCCCCCGGGAGGAAAAGAACCGGGGGGAGCGCTGCGAATCATCTTTGGGGATTTATGCCCTGCAGGTGTATTTGTATGCGTCTGCAGGGTTTTTCTTTCGCCCCTGTCAGGCCCTCCTCTCCGCGTACCACAGAAAAGGAGGTTTCACCCATGAGCAGCAACACACAAACCCGGAGGCGCCTGCGCTTCCCCCACACCTTCGTCCTGATCTTCTGCATCGCCGCGCTCACCGCCGTCATGGCCAACGTCGTCCCCGCCGGTCAATATGACCGCGTGCTGAACGAGGCCACCGGCCGCACGGTCGTGGAGCCCAGCTCCTTCCACTATGTGGACAAGATTGGATGCAGCATCACGGATTTCTTCCGCGCCTTCCCCCAGGCCTTCCAGGAATCCGCCCAGATCATGTTCTTCATCGCCTTTGCCTATTTCTTCGTGCGCATGCTGCTCAAAAACGGCACCTTCGACGCGCTGGTCGGCTGGTCCCTGCGGAAGGTCGGCCACAATATCCGCCTCGTCATCCCCGTGTGCATGCTGCTCTTCGGGCTGATGGGCTCCACCATCGGCCTCTTTGAAGAGACCTACGGCATGATCCCCGTGTTTATGGCCATCGCCATCGCGATGGGCTTCGACGGGGTGGTCGGCTCCTCCATCGTGTACATCGCCGTCGCCATCGGCTTTGCCGCCGCGACCCTCAACCCCTTCACCGTCGGCGTCGCCATGCCGATCGCGGAGGTGCCCTACCCCGCAAGCGGCATGGGCTTCCGCATCATGTGCTTTGCGGTGTTCATGATCACGTCCATCATCTACGTCTGGCGCTACGCCTCCAGGATCCAGGCCGATCCGACCCGCAGCGTCCTCTACGGCGAGCCCAACAACTTTGAGGGCATGGTCGGCAGCAAGGAGGAGCTGATGGCCAAGCGCTTCAACACCCGCCAGATCATCTCCTGCGTCATCTTCATCGTCACCATCGGCGTTCTGGTCTGGGGCACCATGCCCGCCCGCGGCTGGTACATCGACGAGATCGCGACCCTCTTCCTCGTGTCCGGCCTCATCACCGCCCTGGTCTCCGGCTTCAGCGGCAGCGAAATCGCCCAGTGCTTCATCGACTCCTTCAAGGAGATGGCCTACGGCATGCTGGTCGTGGGTCTGAGCCGCTCGGTCCAGGTCATCATGGACAACGCCCTCATCACCGACACCGTGGTCCACGCCCTGGCAGGCGGTCTGCAGCACTTTACCGGCATGTTCTCCGCCCTCGGGATGCTGCTGGCCCAGAACATCATCAACTTCTTCATCCCCTCCGGCTCCGGCCAGGCCATCGTCACCATGCCAATTTTGACCCCGCTGTCCGACCTCGTCGGCGTCAGCCGCGAGACCGCCGTCCTCGCCTTCCAGTTCGGCGACGGCTTCTCCAATATCTTCTGGCCCACCTCCGTGTTCACCATGTGCGGCATCATGCAGGTGCCCATCAACAAGTGGTACAAGTACGTAACGCCTCTTTTCCTGATCCTTCTCGCCGAACAGGTCGTGCTCATCATCCTCTCCTGCTTCGTCTATTTCTGAGGTATCGCTATGGAACGAAACGAACAAAAGGCGCTCTTGCGCGAGGCCGTCTCGGCGATCTTTCCCGATATGCAGCGCGTGGGCCGGTTTATCTATGACCACGCGGAGCTGGGAAACCGGGAATTTGAGAGCTCCCGCTTTTTGGCCGAGGAGCTCGGGAAGCTGGGCTTCGAGGTCCGGTTCCCCTACGCGGGGGTGGAGACCGCCCTGCGTGCGGATCTCCGATGCGGCGAGGGGCCGACGGTGGCCTTCCTCGGCGAGTATGACGCTCTCCCCGGCTACGGCCCCAACCATGACCAGGTGGCCCACGCCTGCGGCCACAACTGGATCGCCGCCACCTGCTACGGCGCCTGCGCGGCGCTCGCCCGGTGCAGGGAGCTCTTCTCCGGCACCATCAGCTTTATCGGCGCGCCCGCCGAGGAGTCTGTCGGCGGCAAGATCGACGTGCTGCGAAACGGCGGCTACGAGGGCGTGGACGCGGCCCTGCAGTTTCATCTCGGCAACTATACCGCGATGAGCGCAAGGCACCTCACCTTCCTCGCCATGGACTCGCTGGAGTTCACCTTCCACGGCAGAGCCGCCCACGCCGCCGGTCAGCCCCACTGTGGCATCAACGCCCTGGACGCCGTGAATCTCACCTTCGCGGGCATCAGCTGCCTGCGCCAGCACGTAACCCCCGACGTGCGCATGCACGGCATCATCACCGACGGCGGCGCCGCCTGCAACATCGTGCCTGACTTCGCCCGCTGCCGCTTCTATATCCGCGCCGCGCACCGCAGCTATCTGAACGAGGTCAAGGAGCGGGTGCTGAACATCGCCCGGGGCGCCGCCCTCATGACCGGGGCTGAGCTGGAGTGGCGCTACTTTGAAAATCCCTTTGACGAGCTCAAGGTGAACGTCGGACTCCAGTCCGCGCTGCGGGACAATCTCGCCGCGCTCGGCGTGGAGGAGTCTGTGCCCGAGGACGCGGACGGCGGCTTCGGCAGCAGCGACGTGGGCAACGTGAGCCAGGTCGCGGCGACGGCCTACTGCGAGCTCGCCACCGGGCTGGGGCCCGACGTGTCTGCCCACATGGAGCGTTTTCTCGAGGGCGTCGTAGGCCCCTGTGCGGACAGGACCATGCCCCTTGCGGCAGCCGCCATGGCCATGACCGCCCTGGACGTGTTCCGGGAGCCGGAGATCATCCGGGGCTGAAAGCCCGAACAAAGAAGAGCCCTTGGAAATCATCACGATTTCCAAGGGTTCTTCTGTATTCATTCTGCTTTTTAATGAAAATCAGCATCACGAGAGCGTGAGGTCGCCGTCCTTCACCCAGCCGAGTTTGCGGCACACCGCATTGAACGCGGGGCACAGGACTGCCGGCAGCACGAAGCAGATGAGCACGAGGCCCAGCCAGTCGAGAGCGCCGGGTTGGATAGCGGCGGCGCCCTTGGCGACAGCCTCGGCACTCGGCGAGACCCAGCCGGTCCAGACGCCGATCTGGCCGCAGAGACCGCAGGTGCCCATGCCGGAATTGATGGGCGCGCCGTTCATCTCGAGATGAAAGACGCAGGTCGCGAGAGGCCCCGTGACGGCGGAGCAGACGATGGGCGCGATCCAGACGCGCGGATTGCGGATGATGTTCGGCATCTGGAGCATGGAGGTGCCGAGGCCCTGGGACACGAGCCCGCCCCAGCGGTTTTCCTTAAAGCTCATGACGGCAAAGCCCACCATCTGCGCGCAGCAGCCGGCCACGGCCGCGCCGCCCGCAAGCCCCGTGAGCTGCAGCACCGAGCAGATGGCCGCCGAGGAGATCGGCAGCGTGAGCGCGACGCCCACCAGCACCGACACCGCGATGCCCATCCAGAAGGGCTGGAGCTTGGTGGCCCGGTCGATCATGATGCCGAAGGCGGAGGCCACCGTCCCGATGGGCGGGGCGATGAGCTTTGCAAGCGCGACGCCGACAACGATGGTTACGGCGGGCGTCACCAGCAGATCCACCTTGGTCTCTTTGCTGACCGCCTTGCCGCACTCGGCCGCGATGATGGCGATGATGAGGACCGCGAGGGGGCCGCCTGCGCCGCCCTCGGCATTGGAGGCCCAGCCGACAGCGGCGAGAGAGAAGAGCACCATGGGCGGCGCCTGGAGGGCGTAGCCGATGGCCACCGCCATGGCGGGGCCTGAGACAGCCATGGCGTAGGCGCCGATATCTGTCAGCATCCGGACGCCGAGCTGCGCGCCGAGGGTCTTGATGATCGTCCCGATGAGGAGCGAGCAGAAGAGGCCCTGGGCCATGGCGCCGAGCGCGTCGATGCCATAGCGTCTGCCGGAGAAGACGATGTTCTTTCGTTTCAAAAAAGCGCGGAATTTTTCCACGATGATCCCACCCGTTCAAAAGATGAAATTATGATAGCGTTCTTCCCCCGCCTTGTCAAGCAAAGGTAAAACTATAACAAACGAAACCGGAGGGCGTCGGCCCTCCGGTTTCTTATGTTCTTTACAGGCTTAAATATACTGTTTGCGTTCGAGATGATCGTACCACTTCTCAAGCCAGGGGGCCAGAAGCGCTGTGGCCTTCATGTCGAGATTGAAGAAATAGACCGTAAACGTCACGACGAAGAAGCCCAGCACGACCAACAGGAGCTTCAACAGCAGACTCATTACCTTGTTCATAGAGTTTTCCTCTTTTCCTAAATACGTAGAATTCAAATGCGTTTTTGAGGGAGCTTTGCTTCCTCAAAAACACCATAGCTGAGCAAAGCGAACCCTCGCGCCGATCAAGCGCGGCGTATCACGCCTCGCCGCGTGCGATAAGCGCGAGTCACGCGATTAAAAACCGTGTTTTCAATCGAAGCTCAGTACGCCTCGTTATCCGGGATGTTCTCCAGCGACGGGTCGAGCGGCTCTTCGCGCATGACGGTGCGCATGTAGTTGTTGACCTGGTCGCGGATCGCCTGGCGGGTGAAGACGCGCGGGTCGCAGAGGTCGTGGGAGACCCACATGACGTGGATGCCGCGCTCGCGCCCCTGCTCCTCAAACATGCCGTGCATGCCGGTGAGGGCCTTGCAGGACATATGCTCCCACATCATGACGACGTCGGCGTTCATCTTCTCGCAGAGATCCCAGAGCTCGTCCACCAGCACCTTGTAGCCGCCGTGGGTGTGGTTGCGCATGATCATCTCCATGTTCAGCATGGCCATGTCGCGGTAGGCCTGCTCCCGATTCTCGGGGGTGTCCTCCTCGGCGATCATGTCGGTGTTGATGACGGAGAGCATATCGGTCAGCGGCATGACGCCCCAGCACTGGACCATCCAGTAGAGCATGTCGATGACGTACTGCGGCTGCACGCCCCAGACGATGGCGCGGTGGCGGTACTCCTTCGCGTACATGCGCTTGGCCTTGTAGCCCTCCTCCGCGAGCTTCAGGAGCTTGTGGTCGATCTTCACGAAGTCCGCGTTGCGGCCGGAGTTGCCCATATAGTTGGTGTCGTTGTAGAGGCTGAAGGCGGCGCCGAAGAACTGGGGATAGGGCGTGGAGTTGATCTCCATCTGGGCGATGCGGCAGCGGGTCGCGTCGTTCACGCGGCGGGCGGCGGCAAAGTAGGTATCCCAGCTCCACTTCTCGCCGGTGTACTTCTCCACGAAGTCGATGGCGTTTTTGATCTCCTGGGCGGCGTAGTCCAGCACGTCCGGCTCCTTATGGCGCAGAGGCGTCGCGAGCTGGAAGGTGGGGATGCCGTATTCCCGCTCGAGGCGCTTGGCGATGATGCCGTTGCCCATGAGGGAACCGTCGCAGGTGGTGTTGTTCTGGACGGCGCAGCAGCCGAGCACGCAGAAGTCATCCTCGATGGAGATGCCGGCCTCCGCCTCGGGCATGGGGCAGACGTCGCCGGGGATGCCGTACTGCTGAGCGATGTCCAGATAGTGCATGACGTTGAACTGGTGGAAGATGTTCGAGGCGAACATCGTGGGCACCTCGCGCAGGATGGTATGGACCTTTTTGGTGTCAAAGCCCATCATAAAGGTGACCATGGAGTTTTCATCCGTGATGACGCACTTGTCGGAATAGGCCTTGTCGTTGCCGACGCGGCGGTCGCCGCGGAAGCAGTTGGCGATGGCCTGGGTCACGTCCGCGATGACGAAGTTGAAGGAGGTGTGGGCGATGCGCAGCGCCTCGTCCCTCAGGCCGATGGTGAACTTGTCCATGCCGTGGGGGACGAAGAGATAGCTCATCATCCAGCGATAGCGGAAGAAGCCCTTGACGTTGCGGGGGACCATGATGAAGCGGCCCAGCACGCTCATCAGATAGAGCCAGCGGGTGTAATCGTAAAAGGTGTCCCTGACGCCGCGCCACTCGCGGCGGGCGCGGACCTTGAGCTTTTCGTCATAGATCTTGCCGGGCGACTGTTCGCCGGCGCGGTCGAAGGGGTTGACGACTTTTTCGACAGTCTTCATGCTTTCCCACCTCTCTGAATCGTTTTGATCTCAATGCTCTCCACGAAGGCCTGGACGCGGGTGCGCATCTGGCCGGAGGAGGAAGAGATGTTGTAGGGACGGTCAACGGACAGGACCGGGTAGCCGTAATCCTGCTGCAGCATCGCCGAGCCGAGGGTGCGCTCGTACGCCCAGGGATCACAGAACTTGACCTGCTCGTAAATGATGCCGTCGGCGTCGTATTCCTTCGCGAGCTCCGCCACATAAGCCTTGCGCCCGTAGACCTTCTCCTGGTTCATCATGCGCGGGCACTGGCAGTTTTTGACGTAGTGGCGGCAGACCTGGCGCAGAGCGTCCTCCTCGTCGTTGAGGACGATCTCGGTGCGGCCGGGGTAGGAGCCGAAGCAGAAGCGGTCACAGCAGACGAAGGCGCCCTGCTCCTCAATGAGCTTGACGAGGCCGCTGTCGTCCACCTCGGACCCGACCAGCAGCACGCGGGCACGCCAGGGCTTGTCGTCCGGCTCGCGGGTCTTGAGCTCCTCCAGGGTCTCCTCCAGCTTGTCGAGGATGAGATACTTGGGACATACGTAGGTCGCAAGGCAGAGAACATGGAACTCATACCCCGTGATGCGGGGCTTCGCCCCCTTGCGGAATTCCCCGATCGCACGGATGACGCGGCAGAGACGGTTGTGCGCCGCAACGGCTTTGCGGATAGCCTCGTCCGAGACATCCACGCCGTATTTTTCATGCAGCGGATTCAGGATGTGGTTGGTGCACTGGAGGACGGCGAGGTCCACGTCGTTCTCGGTGTTCTTGAAGGCGATCTCCATGTACTCATGGAAGAAGTTCGGGTTGTCCTTCCCCATCGTCTGCAGCAGCTCCATGTTCTCCACCGCGCGGTTCATCATGGTGCAGCCGTCCGGCGTAATGACGCAGTCGGAGAAATTGAAGCCGCCCTCGATGGCGCGCTCGAGCAGGGCGCGGCTCGGCTCACAGAGGAGGTTTGTCATGTAATAGGTCGCGATATCGATGGAGCCGGTGTTCGGCGCCGTAAGCCGGATGGAGACACAATCCCCCAGATTCAGAAGCGGTTCCGGAACGTTCTCGCAGGTGTAGGCGACACAGATTTTTCCGTCCTCCTTCGCCTTCGCGACGAGCTCGTTATTGGCCTCCTGCAGGAGTTTCTCAAAATAGGTCAGATATTTCAGATCTCTCATGTATGATTCCTTCCCCCCACTTTCTGTCGGTCATTGCTGCTCTTCTTGAGAATAGGTATATTGTAAGAAAAAACCCGGAGATTGTCAATCTCCCGACAGGGAAAGGGGGCGGAAATGGGGATGTTTCACAATCATGCGGAGACGGTTTTGGATATATTTGATAATACAAAAGCGCCCGGAGTAATAACAGCTCCGGACACTTTGTCTTTACTTTTTTTGTCACTTATCAAGCAAACTGGATGAGCTCCGGGACCAGGACCCCGGCTTCCCAATTGCGCATATAGAAGGAGAACTCCTCCTCGCTGAGAGGCTCATCCCCGGGGCGCGGCTCATAGCTGTATCCCCCCGTCTGATGATAGAAGCCGTCGCCCGGCACGTTGGCAAAGTAGGTGATGACCGCCTCTAAGGGAATGAGGGAATCCCCCTGCAGGACGTTGAGGACACAGGCGGAGTGTCCTGCGCCGCCGGAGCCCTCGTTCAGCAGCGAATAGTCGGCGCGCAGATACCAGCGGTCCCGCGCGGAGCTGCAGGCGATCTGCACGGGCACGCCGTCTCTGAGTGTGTACAGGTCATAGAGCACGCCGCGGGCGAAGTCGTCGCCCCCGATCCCCTCGACCAAAAGCTCCCGGGTCCCGTCGCCGTCGAGATCGAGAAGGGCGTAGCCGACATGCTCTGCGGCCGTATAGAACTCGGAGATTCCGTTTTCAAAAGCATAGCTCAGATCCGTGATCCCGTGGGATACGGCGTAGAAATATCTGGACAGAGGCTCGGCATAGGCCATGACCTCATTTTCCACCGTGATCGCAGCCGCCGTGGTCACGGCGCTGCCGCCGGGGCCGTCAAAGCGGGCCTGCACGCTCCAGCCGTCCAGGGACGCGGGGATGTCGCTCACCGCCAGGGTATCCAGCTCCAGCTCCTCCAGGCGCAGGCCCGGGTTTGCCGCCATGGTCTCCGCGAGAGTGAAGGTCTGCCCCTGAGGGCTCGTGAACAGCCAGGTCAGGCTCACAGCATTGTCGGCGTGCGCGATGAACCAGGTGCGGCTCCCGGGCGTTACGGTCTCGCCGGTGGGATTTTTCGTGATGATCACAGGTGGGGCGTCCGGCTCTCCGGGCGCTGCGGGAGGATCGGCAACGGGCATGTTCGCCTCCCGCGGGTCGACCCGGGTCCAGACAAGTTCGAGCTCCGTTTTCTCAAGCCCCGCGAAGCGCTTCTCCACCGCGGCATCGTAGTCCTGCTCGCCGATCGGATTTCCCGCGGCGTCCGTACAGACGGTATAGGGGCCTTCCCCGCCATTGCGCCATTCCAGCTCCTTGCGGGCAATGGTCTCCCACTCTGCCGCGCCGTCCTTCAGACAGAGGGCGTACCAGCCGAAGTACTGATGTGCCGCACCCTCGCGGGTTACGCCCTCGCAGGTGTAGTAATAGCGGTCGGCCGCCCTGTCATGGAAGCAGGGCAGCGTATTCAGGATGATCTCCGGCCAGTCGTCTGCGCCCTCGGTCTCCTCGTCTCCGGGGCAGCAGTCGACAAGGGCCGTGCCCGTCTCATTCACTTCATAGTAATTCGCATAGGTAAAGATACCCGTCCCCTGGGTGGTTGCGGCCAGGATCTCCAGCCTCCCGTTATGATCCAGGTCTGTGACCGTATAGAACCAGGGGTCGCTCCACGGGTCGTCGGGAAAGCTCCACAGCGCGCGGTTTCTCTCGATGAGTTCCCGCTGCTCCGCCTCTGTCGGAAGTGCGGCGGCGGGTGTGGTCTCCGCCGTTGGCACGGGTGTCTCCGTCGATGCGGGCGTATCGCTCGGTGCCGTTCCTTTCGCCGTGCAGGCACAGAGCACAGCACAGCAGAAAAGGACCGCGAGAAGAGTCCAGATGCGTTTCATGGTTTAGCTCCCTCCGGTATCATGATGTTAGACTTGACGCACACGGGGCAAAAATGTTCCCGCTCCGCCTCTGTTTCCGGTTTTATAAGCGGGAAAGGCCGCAGCGCTTTTCGATATTTATTACCCCGTTAGTCCTGTATTTGTCAATTCGTTTGCCGCATCGTGCATGATCCGGTGTATTTTGAATGATCTGAGCCGAACAGACCATGTATAATTTTCCATTTTATTAGTTTATTCAAATATATTGAACTTAACACTTGATTTTTTTGTAGTATTGTACTAATATATGTCAGAGGGATATGAACATTCTATGAATCCCCCGTGACAATTTCATTAATAGGAGGAAGAAAAAATGATTAGCTTTTTCCTGTGCCTTGCGGTTCTGGTTTGCGGGTACCTGTTCTACGGCAAGTATGTAGACAGCGTGTTCAATCCGGATGACCGTGAGACGCCCGCCGTCGCCATCAACGACGGTATCGACTATGTCGTCCTGCCCCAGTGGAAGCTGTTCATGATCCAGCTTCTGAACATCGCGGGCCTCGGCCCCATCTTCGGCGCCCTGTCCGGTGCCATCTGGGGACCTGTTGTGTTCCTTTGGATCACCTTCGGCACTGTGTTCGCCGGTGCTGTGCATGACT
>CAMHEN010000051.1 GCA_946184165.1 uncultured Clostridia bacterium
CTTGTAAACAACGCGCCCGAGGGAGAGGGAGCAGATGCTTGCAAGGCTCTCGGCGCTGCCCTGGTGTAACAGCAGATCAATCAAATCCGTGTAAGCAATAATCATCCATCTCCAGGTGGATGATTATTGCGCTTTTCCAAGGAGGGGCTACGCATGCAATTTGTTGAAATGGGCAATCCGTCGGGAAAGACCCTGATGCTGCTGCCGGGGACGGCCTGTGATTATCAGACGAACTTCGCCGCGGTGCTGGACCGGCTATGCGAAAAATACCATCTGATCTGCGTCAATTATGACGGTTTTGACGGCAGCGGGATCATCTTTCCGGACATGATCACGGTCACGGAGAAGATCGAAAAGTACATCAAAGAAAAACACAGCGGCCGCCTGGATGGGGCAATTGGCTCATCCCTGGGCAGCAGTTTCGTCGGTCAGTTGATCCAAAGGAAAAACATCCATATCGATCACGGCATTTTCGGCAGCCCGGATCTGGACCAGAGCGGAAAGCTCAGCGCCCGGGTGCAGTCCCAATTGGTGGTCCCGCTGCTGACCAGCTTTACTAAAAGTGAGAAAAAGATGACAAAAACCCGGGAAAAGCTAAAGAGCTTTTTTGAAATGGACGATGAGACGGCGGATCGCTTCATGGGATGCTTTGCCAAGTTCAGCCCGGAGTCAATCAAAAACGAGTATTACACGGATCTACTTACCTGGCTCGAAGAGGATATCCATGTGGAGAACACAAAGGTTCATTTCATCTACGCGAACAAAATGGGTGAAAAGTATCTCAAGCGCTACCGGAAGTATTTTCGTGATCCGGAGATCCGGGAATTCGATATGCAGCATGAGCAATGGCTCTTCGGCGGAGAGCAGTACACCGCGCCAGTACTGAAAGCGATCGATGAGTTTATGGCCTTTGCGGCAGATGGATGAGCCATAGAGATCGGCGCAGGCTTGTATCAAAGCTGCGACCGAGAATTCAACAGTTTCGGAAGGAGCCGTAGCCTGTGAATGCCGACTGTGATTCGCCCCCCTGAGAAATCATGGGGAGGTAAAGGAACGCCATCGGCAAAATCTGTCGGTGGCGTCTGCTTTTGAGGCTTGATTTCTGAGAGATTTGTAATATAATAGCATGCAGTTAGACCGAACTAACTTTCCGCTATTGTTTCAAATAAATTTCGGCAAACAGCGTTCGAGCTTGAAGCATGAGGAAAGCTTTATTTTTCGAACTGTGTTAGATGCGGCTAACTAATTATTGAATAAGGTATGGAGATTAAAGAACCGTGATCTTTAATACTATTCCTTGATAAGAAGCTTTATTGGATTCCCGAGGAAAAATTGTGCCAGACAAGGCGAAGCCCGCAGAGCATAATGGAGATATATGGTCAAGGGCTTCAACGCAGTATGGCGCAAATTTTGCCGGGAAGACTTAAAGATTTCTATCAAGGGATAGTATAAGAGAGAGTACGGTCAGGAGGGTCGGGTATGGCGAGAAAAGATTCTGAAAACCAGAAAAAGAGCATGAGCCTGCTGTTTCGCGGGAAGGCGATTTTCAAGCCGCTGAACACCGGCTGGATCGACGAACATGTCGCCTGCGTACGGGAGTGGGTCGCAAACATCTTTTTCTACACGAAAAACGGCACGACGATCATGATCGACGCCGGATATAACTATGAGCGGCTGAGGGAGAAAATGAGCTGGCTGGATATTGACCCGGCTTCTATACGGCAAATCTTTATTACCCACCAGGACACAGACCATGTCGGAGCCCTCGAACGAGACAGCGAGCAGCTGTTTCAAAACGCCACAGTCTATATCGGGGAAATCGAGAACCGCTATCTGACCGGCGAGGTCAGAAGAAAGGTTTTCCACGGCGCTTATAAATTGCCCATGGTAAAAACCGATAATCAGAAGATTCTGCTGAAGGACGGCGAGATCGTTCAAGTGGGAGATATCAAAATAGAGTGTATCCTGGTGCCGGGACATACCTGGGGGCATATGGTATATCTTGTGGATGACGAGTACCTTTTCACCGGAGATACGATCTGGTTCGGTGCGGACGGCGGCTACAGCTTTATCAGCACACTGGCAGAGGATAATCATCTGGCAGTACGGTCACTGGAAGCGCTGGAAACGAATCTTCGCGCGAGAAAACAGCCCATCAGGATCATCACCGGCCACACAGGCTGGACAGATGATCTGGACTTTGCCTTCCGGCACAGGACCGAGATCTGCAGTCCTTTCACAAAGAAATATAAAGATCCTTCCGCGCCTTACGACGGTTACATTGAGGATGATGACACGGAGAAAGGCGCAAGGACAGTGCCACTCAGAAAGGTTGCCGCACAATGAATAACGCAGAAAAGATCATGAAAAAGAAAGCCAATATCAAGGCGGAACTGGATAAAGCCCTGCTGAAGTCTCAAAGCGATAGACTGTGGCGGGAGGCGACGGCAAGGCTTGACGGATATTTGGCCCGCTACAGCACCCTTCCCAGGGGCGTACATATCCACACGGAAAGCAGGATCCTTCCGTCGGCCGCAATCTATCTGACTGTAAAGGAAGTTATCGACCCGGAAAAGGCATACGGGATTATCGAGAATGCCGCCGTTCAGACCTGTGCGGGGATCGAAAGGAAGCTTCAGAAGCTGATGAAAGTTCCCGGGATGCAAAGCCTGTTCATGAAAGCCTGGGACCCGATGACAAGAAAGCTGTTCGGCGCGGGCAACGGTTTTGAAAATGTGTTTTATCCGAAGAAAAAGGGCGAGTACCGAATGGACGTTACGTCTTGCCCGTATTATCGCACCTTTACGGAACTGGGGTGTCCCGAGCTTACGAAAATCTTCTGCGAAAATGACGAGAGAATCTACGGCAATCTGCCGGGTTTGATGTTCGAGCGGACAGGAACGCTCGGTAAAGGAGCCGAGCGCTGTGACTTCTTCCTGAAAAAACTTTGATCGGCAATGGAAGCGGTGCTTTCACAGGAATCTGCGCGGAGGGAAAGACATGAGAACCATCGGAATGCCCGCGGGCATGTGGGCTTTGTTTGCCGGAAGCTTTCAGAGAAAACTGACGGACGTTCTGGGCTATGACCGAAAAACGGCGGCACGGGTCACGAAGGCGGCGCGCCGGGAATACCGAAAGCTGATCGGGGGACTGCCGGACTTTGAGAAGGGAGACCGCTTTCGGATAAATATTGTGAGCTGCGCCATGCTCGCGGCCTTTGTGCTGAACATGCCGAGGCGGCCGCGAGTGGACGAGCTGACAGCGTTTTATACTGCTGCCATGATGACGGAGCCCATGAAGTGGTTTTGCCGGCGGGCGGGGAAGAGAAAGTTCAGTCCCGAGGACATCAAGGGCATGAAAGAGACCGCCGCCTTCCGTGCCGCAGACCGCAACCCCTATTCTTGGAACATGGAATTCCTGCCCTATCCTGACGGGAGCGGTTACGAGGCGCGCTTTTCAAAGTGCGGGATCTGCACCCTGATGCGTGAACTGGGGCTGGGCGAGCTCATCCCGGCTATGTGCCGGCTGGATTATACAATGAGCGAGGCAGGCGGCGCTGACATCTTCGTGCGCCAATACACCCTGGCTTCCGGCGGCCCTTACTGTGACTGCGGATATAAGAAAAGGAGCAGAGAATATGGTTAAAACGACGCTGAAAATAGAGGGAATGATGTGCTCCATGTGCGAGGCGCATATCAATGACGTGATCCGCAAGGTCGTCCCCGGCGCGAAGAAGGTCTCTTCCTCTCACGCAAAGGGCGAGGCAAGCTTCCTTTCGGAAGAAGCTGTGGACGAGAAGCTCTTGAAGAACGCTGTCGCCGGGACTGGATATACCTGTCTGTCTGTCAATTCTGCACCATATGAAAAGAAAGGCTGGTTCGGACGGAAATGAGGGCGCTGATCACGGGTCTGCTGATCCCTTTTCTTGGGACGGCGGCAGGCGCGGGCTGTGTGTTCTTCCTGCGGCGAGAGCTCTCCGTTTCGATTCAGCGGGCGCTGACCGGTTTTGCGGCAGGCGTCATGGTTGCTGCCTCAGTCTGGAGTCTGATTGTCCCGGCCATCGAACAGTCCGCAGGGTTGGGGCGCTGGGCTTTCCTCCCCGCTTTCATGGGCTTTTGGCTGGGCATTCTGTTTCTTCTTTTGCTCGATCATGTGATCCCGCATCTGCACCGCAGTATCGACCAGGCGGAGGGGCCGAAAAGCCACTTGACTCGTACGGCCATGCTGGTCCTGGCGGTGACGCTGCACAACATTCCGGAAGGAATGGCGGTGGGTGTTGTCTACGCGGGCCTGCGCAGCGGCTCCGGTGAGATCACGGCGGGTGATGCACTGGCCCTGGCACTCGGCATTGCCATCCAGAACTTCCCGGAGGGGGCGATCATCTCCATGCCTCTCTGCGCAGAGGGAACGGGAAAGCAGAAGGCCTTCTGGCTTGGCGTCCTGTCCGGGGCGGTGGAGCCGGTCTTTGGTGCGCTGACGATCCTCGCCGCGTCGCTGATCGTACTGGCCATGCCCGTGCTGCTTTCCTTCGCGGCAGGCGCCATGCTCTATGTGGTCGTGGAGGAGCTGATCCCGGAGATGTCCGCTGGCGAGCATTCCAATATCGGCGTCGTGCTCTTCGCCGTGGGCTTCAGTCTGATGATGGCACTGGACGTGGCGCTGGGATAGGAGACAAACATGAAATATCACATTGAGAAAAACAGCATCCAGGAGACGCTGGTCATTCCGCTCTTTGGACGGCTGGTCTGCTCCGAGCGCTTTCCGCAGCTTTTTTCCGACCCGGAGGCCAGGCGGATCTGCGATTCGCTGGATTACGATTTCGCCGACAAACGGAAGAAGATGGAGTCCCCGGCGGGACTCTTCGGCGCGCTGGAGGTGGCGCAGCGCCAGTATGATCTGCACTGCGAGGTCGAAAGTTATCTGAAACAGCGCCCACATGCCGCGGTGGTCAATCTGGGCTGCGGGCTGGACGATACCTTCTCCAAGGTGGACAACGGCTTTTGCAGCGGATATAACCTCGATTTCCCGGATGTGATCGCCGTTCGGAATGAGCTGCTGCCCGCGGGTGAACGGGAACAGAATACTGCCTGCGATCTCAACGATTATGCGTGGATGGACGCGATCGACGCCTCCCGGGGCGCCGTGTTCTTTGCCGCGGGCGTTTTCTATTACTTCAAAACCGAGAATGTCAAGCGGCTGTTCTCTGCGATGGCGGAGCGTTTTCCCGGCGCTGTACTGGTCTTCGATTCCTGCAATGAGCGCGGTGCAAGATTGATGCGCAAGACTTGGCTCAAGGAGGCGGGGATCACCGATGTAAGCGCCTTTTTCTCACTGGAGGATGAAAAAGAGCTGTGTGAATGGAGCGAGAGCTTTGCTTCCGTCACGGCAAAAAGCTATATGCGCGGCTACCGGGACATTTACAAGGAGGTGGGGCTCTTCCACAAGCTGATGATCCGCTTCTGCGACAGCCTGGTGAAGATGAAGATCGTGAAGATCGTATTCAAGGAGTGATCGTATGACAAGGAAAGACCAAATAAGGAGTGCTTACAGGCTCACCGGCGGACATGCGAGCTTCTATGACGGGATGATGACGTATTCCACCCTGCCCGGCAAGGCGATCTGCCGCCTGATATGGAATATGGACGGAGCAAAGAACCTGCGCTATCTTGAACGGGCGCTCTCCGGCGTGCCGGAGGATTTCAGCGGAAAGCTGCTGGAAGTCCCGGTGGGCACGGGCGTGCTGACCATGCCGGTCTACCGGGAGCTGCCCAAAGCGGACATCACCTGTCTGGACTATTCGGCGGATATGATGGCCGCGGCACAGAAGCGCGCGGAGGCAGCGGGAATTCAGAACATTACGTTCCGACAGGGAGACGTGGGCGCGCTGCCCTTTGCGGACGAGAGCTTTGACCTGGTCCTCTCGCTCAACGGCTTTCACGCTTTCCCGGATAAGGAAGCAGCTTACTGCGAGACTTACCGGGTCCTCAAGCCTGACGGCGTGTTCTGCGGCTGCTTCTATATCCGGGGCGGCTGCGCCCGGACAGACTGGTTCATTGAGCATCTGTACGTTCCCAAAGGCTTTTTCACCCCGCCCTTTGAGACGGAAAGCAGCTTGCGCGATCGGCTCAAAACCATGTATCGTGAGGTCAACGTGACAAGCGTCGAAGGCATCGGCTGCTTCCGGTGCAGAAAGTGAGGAAACGGAATGGGACTTCTGAAACGTTTTTTCAATCAGACAAGAAAACCTGAGGGTGTGCTGGGTGCACTGATGCTGCGCGGCATGAACAGCGGACACGGTGAGCTCGCGGATTGGGGTTTTAATCATCTGCCGATGATCCGCTGATCCGCCCGGCGCGGATCGTCGACATGGGCTGCGGTGCGGGGCGCAACGCGGGAGAACTGCTGCGGAAATACCCTGATTCGCATGTGACGGCGATAGACTATTCCGCGCTCTCCGTGGAAAAAGCGACAGCTTACAACAAAAAGAGCATTGACGCCGGACGCTGCGCGGTGCGGCAGGGAGACGTGTCCGATCTGAAACTCCCGAACGAGAGCTTCGATCTTGCCACGGCCTTTGAAACGGTCTATTTCTGGCCGGGACTGGAGCGCTGCTTTGCGCAGGTAGCCCGCGTCCTCAAGCCGGGCGGCCTGTTTTTGATCTGCAACGAATCGAACGGCCTCGACGCAGCGGGCAGGAACTTTGAGAAAATCATCGACGGCATGAAGTGTTACACAGCGGAAGAGCTCGATACAGCCCTTCGAGGAGCCGGGTTCTCTGAGGTGAGTACCGATCATCACGGCAGAAAGCCGTGGATCTGCGTGCTGGCGAGGAAATAACCGAAAGGGAGGACAGTAGCATGTCTTTGCAGTACGAAGTGTTGAAACGGCTGGTAAAGGCCATGAACATCAAAAAGCACTGGACCGGCATGAGCACGGAAGAGCTGCTGGAAAACCGGAGGCGGGAGAACGCTAAAAACCGCATTCCGAACGTGAAGGATGACGACTTTATCGTCAGCCGCATCGAAGTGATGGGCTGCCCGGTGCTGAAGCTGATCCACAAACAGCCCGCGGATCATGCCAATCTGTTCCTGATCGGAGGCGGGATGATCAGCTCGCCGCGCCCGGGCTCCATCAAAAAGGCGCTGCGTTTTGCCAAAGAAACAGGACTCGACCTGTTCGTTCCGTACTATCCGCTCTGCACGGACTACCCGCTGACCAGAGCTTACGAGATGATTCACGAGACTTATCGGGTTATGCTGCGGCATTATACGGCGGAGCACATCTCCGTGCTCGGCACCTCTTCCGGCGGTAATCTGGCGCTGGGCATAGTGCCCTATATCAATGACGGTCACGGCGACACGCCTATGCCGGGTTACATTATGGCAATCTCCCCGGGAACCTGTGTGGACAGTGAGGCGGAGTGGCAGCGAATGCTGGAACTGGACAAAAAGGACGTGGCGATCCCAGCCGAATACATGAAGACAGCGGTGGAGATCATGCGCCACGGGGACGACAGCGTCCCCGACTATATGATCTGGCTGCAGCGGGGCAATTTTACGAATTGCCCGAAGGTCACCTTTATCTACGGAAGCGACGAAACCCTGTACGCCTGCGCTCCATCCTTCGAGGAAGCTATGAAAAAGTACGGCGTCGATTATGAAATGATCGTGGGGGAGGGAATGTTCCATTGCTACCCGGTGTTCCCAATTTGTAAGGAAGCAAAAGAAGGCTGGGAGCTGATGATACACAAAATGATTGAAAGAACAAAACAAAAAATGAAACCAGACTACAAGAACTGGATGCCGAAGGGCATGGTGTACTCCACAGCGGCGGGAGCGGCCGGATGCCTGGGGCTTGCCGCCGTCTGCGGCTGCACAGGCCTGATCAAAAACGATAGCTGCCGGAGGGCGGCGACGGGCGGACTGCTGCTTGCGGGCGCCTGCGCGGGTGGCGCTGCGCTGTGGATGGAGGGACTTTACCGGGCGTTCTCCTATGACGGAAAGCGCCAGATGTCCCGCCAGATCATCGAGGGAATTGCGAACTTCGTGACGCTGCCAGAAGGCGGCGTGGGGCTGGATGTGGGCTGTGGAAGCGGGGCGCTGACGATCGCCTGCGCAAAACGAAATCCGCAGGCGCGATTTGTCGGCATCGACCGCTGGGGCGCGGAATACGCCTCATACAACAAGCCGCTGTGTGAGGCCAACGCCGCGGCCGAGGGTGTGAAGAATACAGAATTCCGGCAGGGCAACGCGGTAAAGCTGCCCTTTGCCAACGAATGCTTTGACGCTGTTACCAGTAACTATGTCTATCACAATATCCCCAGCCGCGACCGGCAGGCGATCCTGCTGGAAACTCTGCGCGTGCTTAAAAAGGGCGGTTGCTTTGCGATTCACGATATCATGTCGAAGGCGAAGTACGGCGATATGGAGGCCTTTGCCGAAAAGCTCCGCCGGATGGGCTATGAGAAAGTCGAATTGATCGACACCACGAACGGCAAGTTCATGTCTCCCTTTGAAGCGGCCTGGATGGGGCTGTCCGGCTCCAAGCTGCTGGTGGGCAGAAAATAAAAAGAATAAGCGTTCGTGTAAACAACGCGCCCGAGGGCGAGGGAGCAGATATCAGCCGGGCTCTCGGTGCTGCTATGATGCAGCAGCAGATCCATTAGACCTGTACCAAGCAATAATCATCCATAGATTCTTATTTATTCCAGTAGTAAAAGATTGAAATCCCTGCAAAAAGGTATTGTAAATACAAAAACGCCCGCCGACTGCTTTCCTTTCATAGCAGCCGACGGGCGTCAACTATGCGATGACCCTGGCAATGACATCGCTGAGCGGAACGAAGGGATCAGACCAGAAACGGGAGTCGAATGAGTCTGATACTATTATCTGATTAAAAGATTTAATCAGATAAGCCGCGGTTCCCGCGGCATTTTCAGCGCAAAGGCGCTGAAAATGCGTCTCATACAGAACCTCTACGCACCTTACGGTGCTATAAAAACCTTTAAGAAATTAAAGGTTTTTATGAGGTTCTAGTATGAATCGTGCCAGTCATGGTCGAGAAGATGCTGCAGACGGGAAGTGATAGAGGCATCTGCTTTTACGAGATAAGGGAGTTCGTCGATGACGAAGACGTCCGCGTGCTTTTGCAGGAACCTCCATACCTTGGTCTTCTCCCAGCCCCAACGCTGTCCCAGATTCTCCAAAGTCAGAAGAACTCCGTATTTGCCATATTGACAAACCGGAGCAAAAAAGAAAACGCATTTCTGGGGGCCGTGGATACCGTGTGGCACCAAAGATCCAGAAATGCATCGGATTCTTCATATTTATAATATTGTATAGACAGCAGCTTCTCAGTGATCCGTCTCGGCACACAGAGAAAGCCATAACCGGGAGTAGTGTAGACATTCCCGGATTCGCATTCAGAGCCGCAGTGATCCGATTCCCAGTCTGTGATCCGATAGGTCAACTGCTTGGTCTCCGGATTCAGCTCATAACTGAGGTAGCCATGCGAGGAAAGCTGTTCGAGGATTTCAAGAGCGCGTTCGCGTTTTTTTGACGCCGAGGATGCTCTTCAGACCAACCACACCGCCGGACCACATGCCCGGATCAACAGGGTTTTCGTACCCGCAATAGGAGGCGACGCCCTTGCGAAAGGCAGCCCGCGCGGCAAGCCTGGCCCAGTACGCTGAGAACCCCTTGCCTTGGGGCAGGGCAGCCCGCGGCAGCTTAAGCCAGCGGTATCTGAATAAGCAGGGCATTTTACCTTTCCTCCTTGTAAACATCTTTATTGACGAATAGTGACAACAAAACCCGATAGTTGGCTTCGGTGACAGCGTCAAAATGACTTGACAATGATTCATGCAGGACATATAATGCAATTAAATTAAATTAGTTACAGAATAAAAGAGGGCGAGAAGATGGAAACTGATTACAGAAAGCTATGCAAGGAGCTTTTCGGAACAGATGATGCGGTTGAGCTTCGCCGGATCGCTGAGAGCATGAAAAAGAAAAATGACAGGAACGCGGGCCGAAAGAAAAAGTTCACTGAAAAAGACGCCGAACGTATGGCCCGGATGCGGGACCAGGGTACAGGTCTGCAAAAGATAGCGGATGAATTCGGAACGTCCCGCCAGGTAATCGGCAGATACCTGTCAAAAGAACCGGGCAAGGGGAACACCATGCGCCTGACCTATATGTATAAACAGCATCCCTGTACGGTGATCGACGTGGATTTTTTGGACCAAAAAGTGAGCATCCAGAATAAAACAGCGGATATGGTCCATCGGGCTTTTGGGGTCACAGAGAATCCTACATGGAAAGATTTTGAGGCTTTCCTCAGGGAGCGCTGCTTCCCGGAAACCCGCGGGAACAAAAAAGAGCTGCTCAGGCAGCTCGGCTTGACAGACTATGATCCACTGCAGATCATAGAGAAAACACGGGGGAGAATGGCGGATGATGAG
This sequence comes from uncultured Clostridia bacterium, assembly GCA_946184165.1. Taxonomy (GTDB): domain Bacteria; phylum Bacillota; class Clostridia; order Oscillospirales; family Oscillospiraceae; genus Limivicinus. The sequence continues at coordinate 10,463 of CAMHEN010000051.1, forward strand.
CAATGGCTGAAAATTCGTTATCTGGAGAGAAGGGCAGAATGAAGATCGTTGACTTACGGGAGCAAGCGCTTGAGCCGCTGCAGGGACACACCTCCAAGGGGGATCAGCCCAAATGGCAGTTGAGAGGGCAGTGGTATAAAGCAGACCATATGGGCTATGAAGCACTCGCTGAGGTGATCGTTTCCAGACTGTTGCTGAAATCCAATGTTAAGGACTTCGTCTGTTATGAACCGGTGCGGGTACTTTACGAGGACGTGGAGAGAAATGCCTGCGTCAGTAAAAACTTTCGGGCAAAGAATGAGATCCTGCTTCCGTTTGAGCGGCTCCACCGCGCCTATCACGGGCGAGGGCTGGCAGCAGAGCTTGCGCATATGGAAACCGGAGAGAAAATCCGTTATACAGTCGATTTCGTTGAGCAGACAACAGGTTTGCAGAATGTCGGAAAATATTTGACAACGCTGCTTGAACTGGATGCCTTTTTCCTGAATGAGGACCGTCACACGAATAACCTGGCGGTCATACGAAATGAGGACACAAAGAAGTACAGACTGTGCCCGGTCTTCGATAATGGCCTGTCTTTGCTCTCAGACTTGAACGATTATCCCATGGAGGATGACATCTATCGCTGTATCTCCAAAGTGCGGGCAAAACCGTTTGATCTTGATTTCGACGAGCAGGTCACGGCGGCGGAACTGCTTTACGGGCCACAACTGCGGTTTTCCTTTACGCGAGTAGATCTGAACGCTGCACTTGCGGGGCTTGAAGAGTACTATCCGGAGGAGACACTTGACCGGGTTGAGCGAGTCCTGCGGGAGCAGATGAGAAAGTACCCGGTTTATTTCCTGTGACAGAAAAGAATCATAAGTGAATAATATAAATATTGATTTGGGCCCTGTGAATACTATTTCACAGAGCCCATTTACAGATTATCACGAAAATGGCAGCATCATGGCAGAAAAACGAGGCACCAAGGGGAAGGTTTTGAGAACATTCCGGGCTTGACCGCAATTTTGACCGGAAACAGCTGGGTAGAACGCAGAAAAATCAACGGCTCAAAAAAATCTGCTTTTTGTAAATAATGATAAATAATGGACTAATCAGAATGCAAAAAAGTTAACATAGACAATTTGAAGCCTTCTTTCCCTGCCATGTGTCCTATTGAAGCGCAGGACATAACAGGGTATAATCATATCGGAATATAAAGCGGGGATCAAGACGGCGAACCCGTTTTGCCCGTTCCTGGGAGCATCAAGAGACAGGGTTTGCTTGGCGGAGGACAAAATGAGTTTGGCGAAAACAGGGGTGGAATCCATGACCATTCGGGAATACATCGACAGCCAGGAGGAGAGCATCCGGCCGCGGCTGAACGCGATCTATGACACGATCCGCGCGGCGATCCCCGAGGCGGAGGAGCGGCTGTCCTGGGGCATGCCCACCTTCTGGAAGGGGCATAACATCATCCACTTTGCCCCGGCGAAAAAGCACATCGGCCTGTATCCGGGGCCGGAGGCGGTAGAATTTTTCGCGCCTCGTCTGACGGAATACAAGACCAGCAAGGGCGCGATCCAACTCCCCAATAACCGCGAGCTGCCGCTGGAGCTGATTGCCGAGATCGCCCGTTGGTGCTGGGAGACGAACAGAAAATGAGCGAGAGGAAATACGAATACGATACCGTGCTGCACGAAAACACGGACGACGGCGGGGCCTGGGTAGTTTTCCCCCGGGATATCCGCGAGGAGTTCGGCAGGGGCCGCGTGAAGGTTCACGCAAGCTTTGACGCCATCCCCTATGACGGGAGCGTCGTCAATATGGGACTGAAGAACGAGGACGGAAGCGTATGCTGTGTGCTCGGTGTACTGAAGGCGATCCGGCAGCGGCTCGGCAAGGCAGACGGCGACACGATCCGCGTCACGGTCGAGATCCGGGAGGACTGAGACATATGCAGGAGCTTGACATGGATACCCTGCTGTTTTTTGACGCTCACCGCGCGGCGCTCCCGCTGTTCGCCGCGCTCGAAGAATTGATCTTTGAGCGCTTTCCCGAAGCGAAAAAGCGTGTGCAGAAGACGCAGATCACCTACTGCCGCCGGCATGTCTTCGCCTGTGTCTCCTTCGCGCAGGTAAAGCGCAGGGCCGAACTGCCGGAAACCTGGCTCACGCTGACGCTGGGGCTGCCTTACCCCCTCGAATCGGAGAGGGTCGCCGTGAAGACGGAGGTCTATCCGGGCCGATGGACGACACATTTTGTGATAGGCTCAAAGGAGGAGCTGGACGGAGAACTGCTGGAGTGGCTGGAACAGGCCTGCGCTTTTTCCGAAAGCAAGGGACGCATATGAAACAAGCCCATCGGGCCCGGCGAACGCATGTGTTCCGGGCGGATGAATTCATCTGCTCCGCGTGCGGGGCTTCCTGCCGAAAACCTTATCCAAAACAACGATAAAGATCCCGACATAGCGGGACCGTGGGGGAATGAGTATGTGGACTTGCCCGAAATGCGGGAAAGAACTGACGAGAAAAGATCAGCAGCATTACTGTCTCAAGCCGCAGTCGATCGATGCGTATATCAGCCGACAGGACGCCTCTGTCCGGCCGCGGCTGGAGGCGATCCGGGAGACCATCCGCGCAGCCATCCCGGAGGCGCAGGAGAAGATCAGCTGGTCCATGCCCACCTACTGGAAGGGACAGAACATCATCCATTTTGCGGCGTCGAAGAAACACATCGGCCTCTATCCCGGCGACGAAGCCGCCGCGGCCTTTGCGGACAGGCTCTCCGGCTTTGACACCAGTAAGGGCACGATCCGCCTTCCGCATGACAGGGATCTGCCGCTGGAGCTGATCCGCGACATCGCCCAATGGTGCTATGAAAAATACGCGAAGGGGAGGACGGAAACATGATCCTCATGATTGAAAGCGTCGTTTTATGCCTGCTGTTCACCTTGATGGTGTATGGCTTGTCCAGAGAGCCGATCAAGCAGCTGTACAACTATCCGCCGAAGATCCAGGAGCGGGTGAGGTCGCTGCCCGCGTATGCGGGCAAGATCCCCACACAAAAGAACAAGCTGGCCGCCAAGCTAACCGCATCCTTGTTGTTCGTCGTCGTCCTCAGTCTGATCCTGCGCTTTGTGAACGGCTGCACGAGCTTTCTGCAGGCCTTTGGGACAGGCTTCCTGCTGTGGACGGTCGTGAATCTCTGGGACGCGATCGTGCTGGATATCCTCTGGTTTTGCCATGATCCGCATTTTGTCCTCAAGGGCACGGAAGATATGATCAGCGACTATCACGACTATTGGTTCCACATCAAAGGCTTCTTCATCGGCGAGATCCTGGCCTGCGCGGTCTGCGCCGCTGCGGCCGCGGTCGTACAGTTCACGCTTTAGGTTAAAAGACAGAAAAAACCCAGGTATTCCGCGATGGAGCGGCATACCTGGGCATCTGTACTTTCCGGGCGGATAATGCTTATAATTGCTGACAAATAGGAAACAAGTCAAAGCTTTGCAGGTTATCATGAGGTCATCAAACCCGGGCGCACGATCCGCGGCCTTGACAAGACTGAGCTCGACCGATTATAGTATCCCTGTTCGTACAAAAGAAGGAGGTATCCGCAATGGAGAAGATGATCCCGTATGAGAAGCTCTCGAAAAAGAAGAAGCGGGAGCTGGCTGCAGGCAAGCGGACGGTCTGGGCCATCAGCCCGGTGACCCGCAAACCGGAAAACCCGAAAGCCTATAACAGAAGGAAAGCACAGAAACGGACGGATGATCCCGGTTCTGTGCTTTCTGTTTTCCCCGGAACAGACTTCCGAAAAACCGGGCGCTGTGATATAATACTATTATCTGATTAAAAGATTTACTGTGAAAGCTCCGCTTCCACAGTAAA
>CAMHEN010000052.1 GCA_946184165.1 uncultured Clostridia bacterium
TCCTATTCGCTATTCTTTTTTTCACCTACTGTCACACATCATTGTAAACCCTACAGGGGCGCTGCGTCTTTATTTATCGCATCCGGGGCAGGCCGGATGCCGCCGTCGAGAGAGGAGCCCGCTCCCGCGCCGATGCGCATTGGCGCATCAACAATAAGCAGCGCCGGCGTCAGGCCGCATCGCTCTTCCCGATCCGATTGACCGCAGGCGTTTCCACCCCTTTGAGATAAAGCCCGTAGGCGACCGCGACTGCCAGAATAAGCCCCAGGAAGATCCAGTCGGCAAGCCCCGAGCGGCCGGAAAACACAGAGAACACATCAATCAGACTGTGGGCGAGAATCCCCGGCAGCAGACTTCCGCTCTTGTAATACACCATCGTGAAGATAAAGCCCAGCATAATCGCGAACACGATCTGCAGCGCGGTTTCAGCTCCGCCTTGGCCGGAGAGCAAATTCACGATATGACCCATCCCGAAGGTGACGGAGGATACGATGACGGCTGTCGAGATCTTACCGTCGCACAGCATGGCCTTGAACAGAAAGCCGCGGAAGATCAGCTCTTCAACAAAGCCGACCAATGCGAAGGCGACGATCGCGCACAGGAGGCCGAACCCCGTATATTTTGGGTGAATCCCGCCCCAGAGATTGCCCGTTGTGAGGATCCACAGCGGGATGAACCAGATCATCTGTCGGGAATTTTTCGCCCATCCGGCCAGACCGTACTTCTCCATAAGGTCGTTCTTGCGGACGAAGGCGAACAGCAGCACGGAAATGGCCAGCAAGCCCAGCATGTTATAAGGGCTGTCGTCTCCCAGAGAGCGCAGATTGCCAAAAACGAGCACATACACGCCAATGCAGGCGAGGGCAAAATACAATTCACTTTTTCGATAGAGCTTTATCATTTTGCTTCTCCTTGTTTCATCAATCCCTCCGCAACGGCGATCAGCGTTCTTTTGACAGCGGCGGGATCGTATACTGATATAATTATCTGATTAAAGGATTTACTGTGAAAGCTCCGCTTCCACAGTAAAGATTGATCCAAGCGCCTGTTTCTCGCCGCTCACGCGGCAACCGAAACAGATGCGAAAAACACCCATGCGTTATGAGCTTTCATGCGTTGTGGAGCGGATTGCGACGCATGGGTGTTTAATCAGATAAGCCGCGGTTCCCGCGGCATTTTCAGCGCAAAGGCGCTGATAATCCGTCTCAGTCCCCGCACATTCGCGACAGATACGCAGCACAGAAAGGTTTGATTTTTCCGCCGTCATATACGTGCAGGCTGCAGCGGTGCAGGCGTTCGATATTGAGGTTCATGGCATCCTGAAAAGCCATGGCCGAGAGCGTAAGACTCCGGTGCCGCAGGCGGTAGAGGAAGGTATCGAAGTCCATTTCGTCCGAAAAGCTCCCGGCGGGGACCGCCTCCTCCGGCGCGCGCCGCCAGTGACGGGCTACATACTCGCGGTTATCCCGGGCGCAGCCCCTGCTGTGGGAGGAGTGCGTGATGGAGCTGAGGGCTTTCAGCTCTCCGTCAGGCTCGATGAGAAAACTTGCGTGAAAGCCGCACAGCGGGTGATCGCAGCGCGAGGGCATGAAGCTCTCGACCCGGATCCGCGCCTGGTCGGCGATATCCGTCATGAGCATGTCAAGGGTATAGCGGTCCCCGGATTCCGGCGCTGTGGGATAACGGCCGAAGTAGGATACCGGCTGGAAATGTACCCCGCGCACACCGGGTGCAAGCCGGGCGGCCAGCTTCACGATCTCGCCCAGGTTATCGTCGTTGACGCCCCTGACCACCGTCGGCACCAGCGTCACGCCGATGCGCTGCTCACTGCACGCGCGGATCGCCTCGAGCTTGAAATCGAGCAGATCGCGGCCCCGCAGGGTGCGGTAGATGTCGTCGCGCGTCCCGTCGAATTGCAGGAATACAATGTCCAGCCCCGCGTCGGCAAGGCGTTTTGCGTAAGTCCTGTCCTCCGCCAGGCGGATGCCGTTGGTGTTCACCTGGGTATAGCTGCAGCCGGCCTCTTTGGCATAGCGCACCAGCTCCGGCAGATCGTCACGCAGGGTCGGTTCTCCTCCGGAAAGCTGTAAAAGCGGCTGTCCGCACTGACGGACTATTTCGCGGACAGCAGCCCTGCAGTCCTCGAGCGGCAGATCCTCTCCCGCTCCCCCGTCGGCAAAGCAGTATCTGCAGTGGAGATTGCAGCGCCGCGTTACTTCCAAAAGCGCGCAGCAGGTGCCGCTTTCATGCTCCGGGCATATGCCGCAGTCTCCGGGGCAGTTGAGGCCGCAGCCGGGCGGCAGCGGCTCCGTTTCCAAAAGCCACCTGTCAAAGTCCATCAGCCCCTGCCAGACGGGGACCTCAAAACAGCCGTGGGCCGGGCAGGTCTTCTCAAGCCAGATCCGGCCGTCGTTGCGCCGGGTGAGGACGGAAGGAAGATTTTTCAGGCACACCGGGCAGACGGAGCGCGTCTTTCGTACTGTCGTTTTCATCAGCCGCCCATGGCAAGGCCTTCTTTTTTGAAGACCGTGAGTTCCAGTTGATACTTGTCCGACACGCTGTTCATCGCGCCCGCGAGGATCTCCTCCAGCGTGTCCACCGGGCAGGCGGCGCTTGCGTTGATAATCACTGCAATATCGGTGCAGGGGCGCTCAAAGCGGCGCGTGACTTCGATCTCCCGCTCGGTGCCGATCAGGTCCACCTTGCCGAAGTCGCCCTCCGGCTCCCAGGCCAGGAGCTTGAGATGGGGGATGAGCTGCCCGGCTTCCCTGATCCCGTCCCGCACGGCGCGGGCCATGTCCAGCAGATAGGCGCTGCCGTCAAAGTCATTGCAGCAGACCACGGCGCGGTACTGGATGTAGTACTCGCTGATTTTGCCCATGGCGTGCCGGAAGGCCTCGCCGCCGTAGCCGATGTCCGGGCGGCGCATGGAGGCATGTCCCCGGGTCAGGGCCTGTGACAGCTCTTCCAGTCCCTCCCCTTCTCTGGCGCTGATGGCGATAACAGAGGCAAGCGGATAGTGTTCTTTGAGCCATGCAAGGTCCGTCTCCCGCTGCGTGTCGTCCAGCAGGTCGCACTTGTTCAGCACGATGAGGTCGGCTTCCACAAGCTGGGTGTTGTAAAGGTACTCCTGGTCGCCGCCCTCGCCGCGGCGGAGCAGGCCGACGGTTTTGGGCTCCACCAGCACCGTGAAGGGCGCAAGCTCAAACTGTCCCGGAAACTTCTCTGTCAGGCCGTGGTACACATGCTCCAGCGCCCCGACGCCGAAGCCCGGGATGTCCGACACCACCAGCTCAAAGCCGTCATCATAGTACGCGTTGAGGCGCTCGGCCAGCCGCTCGTTTACATAGCAGATGCAGTCGTCCGTGATCTGGGAGGCGCTGCAGCCGCTCAGACGGGCGAAGCGGTCGTCCGCGAGGCTCACGCCGTGGCCGAGATCGTTGGAGATCATGGCGGCTTTGCCGTGGTGCGCCGTGTGATACTTCGTCAGGGCCATCATGGTCGTGGTCTTGCCGGAGCCGAGAAAGCCGCTGAACACCGCAAATTTACGCATGCGTCCACCCTCCTTGTTGTTTTTGGCTAACTGCCTGTCTGGTATCAATATAACACACGTACAGAAAAAAGCAATTGTAAAATCATTCTCAGCGCGTTATGATAGACTTATGAAAAACAGGAGGGGTACGCGATGAACGTCTATCAGGATATTCTGGCAAGGCTGGAGGCCGGAGAAGCCGTCGCGCTGGAGACAAAGTTTCAGGGAGAATCCGGCATGATGGCAAAGGATATGACATGCGCGCTCGTCCCTGTCGTACCGGAGACCGATGCGAAGGGGCGGCTGTGCGCGAAGGTGACGCTGCGGGAGGCGGACGGCGTGCTCACCGTCACCGAGCCGATGCTCCCGCAGGAGCGGCTTCTGGTGCTGGGCGGCGGGCATATCGCGCTGCACGTTGCCGAATTTGCGGCCAAGTGCGGCTTTCACGTGATCGTCGCGGATGACCGGCCCGACTTTGCAAACCGTGAGCGCTTCCCGCTGGCCGACGAAGTGCTCTGCGACAGCTTTGAAAACGCGATCCGGAAGGTAAAGCTCACCCCTTATGATTACGTGGTAATCATCACCCGCGGCCACCGGCACGACGCGGACTGCCTGCGCGTGCTGCTGCCGGGCGTGAGGCCCGCGTATACCGGTCTGATCGGCTCCCGCCGGCGGGTCAGAGGGCTGATGGAGATGCTCGCCGGGGAGGGCTATTCCACTGAACGCATGCAGGAGATCTGCACGCCCATCGGGCTCAACATCGGCGCGGTCACGCCGCAGGAGATCGCGGTCTCCATCCTCGCCGAGCTCATTGCCTACAAGCGTCTGCCCGAGCATTCCACCCCCGCGCGCTGCTGCTGTGATTCGGACATGGAGTTATCCACACTCCGCTATCTCGCGGAAAACCACGACCCCAAGGCCGTCGTCACCGTGATCGAGACCAGGGGCTCCACCCCCCGCGAGGCGGGAGCCAAGATGGCGGTAAGCCCGCTCGGGCAGGTCACCGGCTCCATCGGCGGCGGCTGCAGCGAGGGCGCGGTCATCCGCGACGCGGTGCGCATCATCGGCACAGGGCGCTATATGACCGTGGACATCGACCTCACCGGCGACGTGGCGGAGTCCGACGGCATGGTCTGCGGCGGCACGATGAAGGTGCTCATTGAGGACGGAACGGAGACATAACACAATACCCCGCCGGCTGTGCCGACGGGGTATTGCGTTATTCGTACAACAGTAAAATATTGGCCCCCGCGATCCCCAGCTCCTGTGGGAAAGCCGCGGGCCGCTTATCCTTGGGCAGCCGCCACCAGACGGGCGGGCTGTCCTTTTTCTGGTTTTGGTAGCGGAACTGGAGGATGATCTCAAAGGGCTCCTCCATCTCCTCGCAATAGACGACCGGGAAACGGTTCTGCTGCGCCGTGGGACTGAAATAGTGCGCCCGCAGGCCGACCGCGCAAAGTCCCTCTTTGACCGCCTGCCTTGTCTCCATGCACACGCCCCAGTCCGGGATCTCCACCGTGTGGGCGTCTATGCGTCTGGCAGGCACCACGTTCTTGCAGCCGGTCAGGATCGCCGCGCGGATGCTGCCGGGATCGGCGAAGAGGGCCTTGGTGGGCTTGACGGTCATGAGCCGCCCCTCGTCCATGACGGCGATGGAGGCGCTCATGTTGTAGGCCTCGGTGCGGTCATGCGTCACCATCAGCACCTCGCGCCCGAAGCGGGCGAGCAGGTCGCGCAGCTCGATCTTCAGCGCGTCGCGCAGGTGCCCGTCGAGGGCGGAGAAGGGCTCGTCAAGGAGCAAAAGCTGCGGATCGCTGACCAGGATGCGGGCCAGGGCGACGCGCTGCTGCTGCCCGCCGGAGAGCTGGTGAGGCTTATGCTCTTCCAGTCCCTCGAGCTGCATGAGGGCGATCATCGCGTCCGCCCGGCGCGCCTTTGCCGCGCGGTCCTTTTCCCGGCACAGGCCGCAGAGGATGTTCTGCCGCACGGTCATATTCGGAAACAGGGCATAGTTCTGGAACAGGTAGCCCACGCGCCGCTGCTGCGGCCTGAGGTCGATGTGCTTCTCGCTGTCAAACAGCACGCGCCCGTCAAGCTCAATGCGGCCTTTGTCGGGCTTCTCGATCCCGGCGATGCACTTCAAAGTCATGCTCTTGCCGCAGCCGGAGGCGCCGAGCAGGCACGTCACGCCGTTTTCCGCCGTGAAGCGCACGTCGAGCCGGAAGGACCCCATCTGCTTTTGGATATCCACAAACAGACTCATTTGGCCACCGCCTTTTTCTGCCGCGTCTCCAGCATGTTCACCGTGAGCAAAACCACCGTGGAGATGGCGAGATTCACCATCACCCAGAAGAAAGCGCCGCGCTCGTCATTGGTGCGCCAGAGCTGGTAGACCGTGGTGGAGATGGTGGCGGTGCGCCCGGGGGTATAGCCGATGAGCATGCTGGTCGCGCCATACTCCCCCAGCGCCCGCGCGAAGGCCAGCACCGTCCCGGCGAGGATCCCCTGACGGCAGGCGGGCATGCGGATGCGCCAGAAGATGTAGGTGTCGGACAGGCCCAGGGTCTGCCCGGACCAGGCGAGGTTTTGGTCAAAGCTCTCAAACGCGCCGCGGGCCGTGCGGTACATGAGCGGGAAGGCCACCACCGCCGCTGCCAGCACGCCGCCGTACCAGGTCATGACGAACTTGACGCCGTACTGCAGCAGGAAGGCGCCGACGGGCCGCTTCACGCCGAAGACGAGCAGCAGGAAATAACCGCACACCGTCGGCGGCAGGACCATCGGCAGCGTGAGGATCACGTCCAGCACGCCCTTCACCGCGCGCGGCAGCTTCGCCGCGTAATAGGCGCAGAAGATGCCCGTGAAGAACACCAGCACGCAGCTGACGGCGGCGATGCGCAGGGAATTGAACAAGGGATACCAGTCGATCATCTCTTTACTCCGTTCAGCACAGGTGCTCCCGCCTGCCCTCGGCATACTCCTTCCAGAGCGGGGACAGGGCGCGAAGGGATTCTACTGTGCGAGGTACGGTTTCAAGGATATAGTCGATCTCTTTGTCGGTGTTGTATTCGCCGATGGAGAGCCGCAGGGAGCCGCGCGCCAGCTCATAGGGGATGCCGAGACTCAAAAGCACATGGCTCGGGTCCAGGGAGCCGGAGGCGCAGGCGCTGCCGGAGGAGGCGCAGATACCCGCCTTGTCGAGCGCCAGCAGCAGGGTCTCCCCCTCTATACCCTCAAAGCAGAGGTTCACCGTGCCGGGAACGCGGTGCTCCATGCTGCCGTTTACGCGGCTGTGCGGGATTTTGCTCAGGCCCGCGATCAGGCGGTCGCGCATGGCGGTGACGCGCGCGGCGTTTTCATCCATGTTCTCACAGGATTCCTGCAGGGCCGCGGCGAGGGCCATGATGCCCGCCACGTTCTCCGTCCCGGCGCGCTTGCCGCGCTCCTGCGCCCCGCCCTCAAGGAAGGATTGTAGCGGGATGTTTTTGCGCACATACAGAGCGCCCACGCCCTTGGGCGCGTGGAACTTGTGGCCCGAGAGGGACAGGAGGTCGATGTCCATCTTCTCCGCGTCGATGGGCAGATGCCCCGCCGCCTGCACCGCGTCGGTGTGAAAGGGGATGCCCCGCTCTCTGCACAGGGCGCCGATCCCGGCAATGGGCTGGACGGTGCCGACCTCGTTGTTGGCAAACATCACCGTAACGAGGCAGGTGTCCTCCCGGATGGCGGCGGCCACGTCCTCCACGCGCACGACGCCGTCTTCATGCACGTCCAGAAGCGTCACCGCAAAGCCCTCTTTCTCCAGCTTTTTCAGCGTGTGGAGGATGGCGTGGTGCTCAAAGCGTGTGGAGATGATGTGCTTCTTCCCCTTCCGCGCGCCGAGGCGTGCGCAGGAGTTGAGCGCCTGATTGTCGCTCTCGGTGCCGCAGGAGGTAAAGTAGATCTCTCTTGCCGATGCAGCTCCCAGACAGGAGGCAAGCGTTTGGCGGGCCTTTTCCACCGCCTCGCGCGCCTCCTGCCCGAAGCCGTAAAGGCTCGAGGGGTTGCCGTATTTTTCAGTCAGCCATGGGAGCATGGCGTCAAGGGCCGTGCGGCTGACACTCGTTGTCGCCGCGTTGTCCGCGTAAACAAACATATTCATTCCCCTTTCGGATTTGAAATCAGACCGCACAGCCATGAATGGCAATCAGGCAGCCCTGGAGAAGCCGACGCCCTCAAAGACGGCCATGGCCTCGTCGCCGGTCAGGTAGTCGAGGAAGGCCTGCGCGGCCTCGATATGGGCGCTGTTTTTCATGACGGCGGCGGGGTAGATGACCTGGCCGCACATCTCCTTGGTGGCGGTGTCCACGACCTCAAGGCCGGCGGAGAAGGCGTCGGTGCCGTAGACCACGCCGCAGTCCACGCTCGCCTCCTTGACCTGGGTGGTGACCTCCTTGACGTTGGAGCCGTATGTGATGAGGCCCGCCCTGGCGAGCTCTTCCTCGTTCAGCTCATAGAAGGCCAGAATCTTCTGGGTGTACTGGCCGACAGGCACGTCGCTGTTGCCCATGGCAAAGAATACATCCCCCGCCTTGAGCAGTTCAACGAGCTGATCAAAAGACTCGACTTTCTTGGGGTTGCCTTCGGGGACGACGAGCGCGACCTTGTTTTCCAGCAGATTGATGCGCGTGCCCTGGAGGACAAAGTCAAGGCCGTCGGGGTTTGCGTCCTTGTCCCTGGAGGCGTCAAGCGCGTTCATCTGCTTGGGAGCCGCGGAGATGAACAGGTCACAGTCCGCGCCCTCCTGGATCTGGGTCTTCAGCGTGCCGGAGGAGTCAAAGTTACAGGTGATCGTGACGCCGGGGTTTGCCTCTTCGTACCTGGCCTTCAGCTCGGTGAGCGTCTCGGTCATGGAGGCGGCGGCGAAGACAATAAGCTCTGTCTTCGCTTCATCCGCATACGCGGCGGGGGCGGCGCACAGTGCCAGCGCCATTGTGAGGGCCAGCAGCAGTGCCAGGGTTTTGCGTGCTTTCATGTTGTTTTTCCTCCTTTTCCCGTCTTTCAGGGAAAGATTTATATAAACGTGGATTTACACGTCTATACCTAAAAGAGGAGTTCAGAGGGGCATCCTCTCTGATTTTTCGCCCGCAGGCGAAAAACAAATGCAATCGTTTTTCGGGGGGCGTGTACCTCACGAAAAACACTTCTCAGTCTGCAAGAGTGCGAGCGTCCCCCGCAAGCGAGTGCGCGCGGCAGACTGCAAGCTCTTTCAAATCAAAGCCTTTGCTTTGATTTGACTGCTTTATACGCCCTTCCCGAAGCCGCAGTTCGGGAAGTGACAGACCTTGCAGTTCAGGCACAGGCCGCCGTGGCCGAGGCCCGCAAGCATCTCGCGCGTGATGGGGGTGTCGGTGACAAGATACGGCAGCAGCAAATCGAAGATCGTGCGCTTTGCGTACATCACGCAGCCGGGCAGGCCGCAGACGGGCCGCCCGTCCGGCATGTAGGAGACGAGGAACATTGCCCCCGGCAGCACCGGCGAGCCGTAAGAGACGATATTGGCCCCCGTATTTTTGATGGCAAGGGGCGTCTTGTCGTCCGGGTCCACGCTCATGCCGCCGCTGCAGAGGACCATCTCGCAGCCCTTTGAGAGCATGTCCCGGATGGCGGCGGTGATCTTCTCATGGTCGTCGTTCAAGACCACGTGCTCCGCCATTTCAGAGCCGCCGAACTCGCGCAGCTTGTCCGCGATGACGGGGGTGAAGGTATCCTGAATGCGTCCGTAATAGACCTCATTGCCGGTGGTGACGACGCCGACCTTCTTTGCCTTCAGCGGTACAAGCCGCATGAGCGGCTCGGGACCCGCCGCGGCCTTTGCCTTCTCCATGCGCTCCTTTGCGATCACGAGCGGGATCACACGCGTGCCGCAGAGCTTGTCGCCCTTTTTCACCATGAACCCGGAGGCGCGGGTCGCGATCATCATGTCGCCCAGCGCGTTGACGGCGCGCAGACGCTCCACGTCGATGAGGAGCAATCCGTCGATATCCGCGACGAGTTCGATCTTGCCCTCCTTGGGCTCGGTGGCGTGCATGTTTTCGCTCATGCACAGGTCGCGCAGGATCGCCGCCGCATCGTCCTCATGCAGCATCGTCTCGTCGTTTTCCCAGATGTAGATGTGGTCTTTGCCCACGCTTAAAAGCACCGGCACATCCTCCGGCTGTATGATATGGCCCTTGCGGAAAACCGGGCCCTTTTTCTCGTCTCGGATGATCTGGGTGATGTCGTGGCACAGCACATGGCCTATGGCCTCTTCGGTCTTCATGAGCTTCATGGTATGGCCTCCTATCGAAGTATCGTTCTCTGGCAAAGGCGGTTGATTTCGTTTTGTATGCTCAGCGCCGTCTGCCGCCGTCTCTTATGGGCGGCAAGGGCTTCGGGTGTTCTGCACTTATGCAGGCTTCGCTCAAAGCGCTCGGCGACGGGTATGCGTTTGCTCCCCCACACGGCCTTGTCCGCTATATAAACAACGGACGCCTCATTCAGCATCGCGCTGTCAGGGTCGTGGTGCTGCCGGACGATTTCGGCGATTTCCGGGTATCCCAGTTCTTTAAGCCACAGGGCGCCGAGGGCCGCGTGATCCTTCTCCGCCCGCGCCAGATCGTGCAGCAGGGCGGCGCGGTGGATAAGAGCCGCGTCAAGCGTGAGCCCGCTGTCCAGGAGCGCCGCGCACAGCTCATCGGCGAGCGCGGCAGCCGTCTCACAGTGGGCGATCAGGTTTTCGTCCGCCCCGGCAGCATTGAGCAGGGCAAGACAGATTGTATCGTTCAAATCCGGTTTACATAATTCATGCATCTCTTTGACCGTCAAAGCCTCCCCGGCAGCTTCCAAAACGGAAACGGAGGTATAGCCCAGCTTTTTCCGCTGCCCGGTGATGGAAGCGATGGCGGACTTATGGCTCACGACGGCAATGTCGCCCGTGCTCTGCCGCAGGCATTGACGCAGGGCCGCCTGCATCCTGTCCCGTACGGCTTCGTCCGCCTCCGCGCCGTCCGGCAGCAGGGTCGAGTCCAACTCCCGCGCGGCATAGAGCTTCGGGAAACGCCGCATGATCTCCGTGAAGGGAAGGCCGTCCCACGCGCCCATTCTCTGCTCCTCAAGGCCCGGAACGGATATGGGTTCCATGCACAGGGGCAAGGCCGTCTGGCGCGCACGGAGGAGCGTGCTGCAGAATACCGCGCCGACATCCCGCAGCGCCGGGGCGAAGGGCAGCAGCGCCGCCTGAAGCCGCCCGAGTTTTCCGAGCGGAATGTCCGTTAGACCGCCGATGCACCAGCGCTCCCCGATCGGGATATCCGGCATGGCATGGCGGATCAGGTAGATCTTCCTCATCACAGCTCGTCCCCGAAGTATTCTTCAAAAAGTCCGGACGCGTCATGCCGCAGGCGGGCGGAGTAGCGTTTGTAGCAGTCCAGCAGGCGTCTCCCCTTTTCGGTCAGCCTGCTCTCGCCGCCGTTGGCCCCGCCCTGGGTGCGCTCCAGAAGCGGGAAATGGAGCTGGGATTCCAAAGCGCGGATGATGTTCCAGCCGCCGGAGTAGGAGATCTGCATACGCTGACAGGCAAGACGCACAGAGCTTGTTTCATCCACCAGCTCCATGAGCATGGCGGTCTTCTCATCAAAGAAGGGCTTCTCCCGCGCGAGAGATACCGCGAGCTCCGGGCGGATAAGGTGGGCGTTGTGATAGCTCAGCAGCTCGGCGTAATCCGCGGGCGTGTCCGCGTCGTGCAGGATGCCGGGGTCCTCGACCTCCACGCGCGTCATATCCGTTCCGCAGCGGGAGATCGCCCCCTGCAATCCCCCATCGCCGGGATCGGCAAGCAGCGTGTCAAGCAGCCCGGCGGAAATCAGCAGCGGGTGCCCGGTCTTGCCTTCGCACACGGGGCAGGCAAGCGCGGCCTCCGTCTCCATGAGCCGCGTCACCGTGAGGGACGTGAAAAGCGGGATATCCACCGGGGTGAAGAAAACGCGGTCGCACTTGTCCTTCAGGTACTCCAGGCCGATTTTCGCCGAGTCAAACATCTGTGTGCCGGCGTAGTCCTCATTGCGAAGAAAGACAAGGCCGAGATTGCTCAGATGCCTCTCGAGCTGCTGCGCGTTATAGCCCGTGACCACGACGATCTTCGTTATGCCCGCCTGGTGAAAGGTGGCTACGATGCGCTGGGCAATGGAGATGGAGCCGATGTTGAGCATGGGCTTAAAGTCCCCCATGCGCGAGGACATGCCCGCCGCCGCAATGACCGCGCCGATCTGCACAAAAATCACCTTCCAGTTTTTGCGAATTATATTTTAATAATCTACGGTTATTTTAAGTATACATGCATTGCAGGAAAAAGGCAAGACTTCTGTCTTTACATTTTCGCTTTTCCATCCTAAACTGTGGGTATGGAGTGTGATGCACATGAATCTTTACGTCTGGGGCACCGGCTGCGGCGCGGGCGATCTCGCCGATCAGGGGCTGGATCTCTCGCGGGTCTGCGCCTTTCTGGACTCCGCGCCCGTGTCGGACAGCTTTCTCGGCCGTCCGGTACTGCGCCCGGAGGAAGTCAAAAGCGGGGATATTGACCTCATCCTGGTCGCCAGCCGCCATGTTGAGACCATTGCGCAAAAAGCGGCGTCGCTGGGGATTGCCGCGGAAAAGCTGGTTTTTCTGAAAAACAACTGGGCCCTCACCGATCGCAACCGGGATTATGCGGCGGCGGAGGCGGTCCTTGACCCGCAGTATCTGGACAGCGTGCGCGCGCCGCAGGTCGCCGTGCGTGATCCGCTGTGGGTCTCCGACAGTCCCCTCACGCCCCGGGATCTGGAAAATGACTACGTGCGCACGCGTACGCTCGAGGCCCTGTGCCGGGAGCTTGACGACATCCCCGGCGCGGCGGCGGAGCTGGGCGTCTACCGGGGCGGCTTTGCCCGGTGCATCAACGCCCTGCTGCCGGAGCGGACGCTTTACCTCTTTGACACCTTTGAGGGCTTTGACCCGGCGGAGGCGGAGCACGAGGCGGCGGGCTTCGTGCAGGCGCACCGCAACACCGGGGTCGGGCGGGTCCTGCGTCTCATGCCGCACCCGGAGAAGGTCGTCATCAGGCGGGGTCTTTTCCCGGCAAGTCTGGAGGGACTTGAGGGCCGCTTCGCGCTGGTGTCGCTGGACGTGGACTTGGAGGAGAGCACCCTTGCAGGTCTCCGCTGGTTCTATCCTCGGCTGAATCCGGGCGGCTTTCTGCTGATGCACGATTACAATTCACCGAGGCTGCCCGGCGTGAAGCGGGCGCTCCGGCGCTATGAGGCGGCGTGCGGGCGGCGCCTGCCCGGCGTGCCGCTGTGCGATGGCAACGGCACGCTGGTCCTGTGCAAGACTGACGAGGCGGACAGAAAATAGTCGGATCTTTTCCGTCCCTTTATGCATATTGTTCAAAAAGCAACCCGCATTTTCTGCGAGTTGCTTTTCTTTGTAATTTGAAACCCGCATCCTGTGAGGGTTACAATATGCTTGAAAGATTGGGAGTATTGGGGGCATTGTCATGGATGAGGAGCTGTTTGACGCTCTTCCGATCTTGTTTGAGCTGACCGCAAGCGAAGTGACGGTGGAGATCCGGGACGCCGCGACCGGGAAAATATACCGGCGGGAGCTGCCCATCGACTACTACGAGAACGCAAACTTTCTGAGACTGTCCGGGGAGAACATGGACGGCAGCGTCTCCCAGCTCGTCTTTCTCTCCGCCCGCGGGATCGAGAGGGTCAAGGACATCACCGGCAAGGGCCCCGACCATGACCGCTGCGGCACCCACGGACATGACTGAGCGCAAACCTTTAACAGGTTCCAAATAAATCTTACAATACATCAAGGAGGTAAACACATGATCAGAAAAACGCTTGTCATCAACGGCGTCACCCGGAATCTTGTGCTGGACAAGGACGAGAAGCTCGCGACCGTCCTGCGTGAGCACCTGCTGCTGACCGGCTGCAAAATCGGCTGCGGCGAGGGCCACTGCGGCGCCTGCAACGTCATTGTAAACGGCAAGGTCACGAAGGCGTGTCTCTTCAAGATGAGCAAGATTCCCGACGGCGCCGAGATCACCACCATCGAGGGCGTCGGCACTCTCAGCGACATGCACCCCCTGCAGGTCGCGTGGATGGCCTACGGCTGCGCCCAGTGCGGCTTCTGCACCCCGGGCTTCATCATCAGCGCCAAGGTCCTGCTGGAGCAGAACCCCAGCCCCACCCGTGAGGAGGTTCGCGACTGGTTCAACAAGCAGCGCAACCTCTGCCGCTGCACCGGCTACAAGCCCCTGGTTGACGCCACCATGGCCGCCGCTGCCGTCCTGCGCGGCGAGATGAAGAAGGAAGACCTGATCTTCAAGCCCACCGGCGACTCCATCAAGGGCACCAAGTACATCCGTCCCTCCGCTGCCCAGAAGGTCACCGGCACCTGGGACTTCGGCGCCGACGACGCGCTCAAGATGCCCGGCTGCCTGCGCCTTGCCCTGACCCAGGCCAAGGTCTCCCACGCGAACATCAAGAGCATCGACACCTCTGAGGCCGAGAAGATGCCCGGCGTCGTAAAGGTCATCACCTACAAGGACATCCTCGCCGCCGGCGGCACGAACCAGATCAACGGTCTCGTCATGCTGCCCAAGCACAACAAGACCGACGGCTTTGAGCGCCCGGTCCTCTGCTCCGACAAGATCTTCCAGTTCGGTGACGCCATCGCCATCGTGGCCG
>CAMHEN010000053.1 GCA_946184165.1 uncultured Clostridia bacterium
TCTCACCAGCTGGTTAAAAGTAGGCATTGTTTTCTCCTTTCTTTCGTTGTCGCGGACAGGTGTCCGGCCCCGAAAAACGCGAAAACACTTGGTTTTTCGTCTTTTTCAGGCAGGTCCACTTCCTGCCCACGCAATTGTATATGTTAGCATATTTCACAAACGCAGTCAAGAATTTTTGTGAATTCAAGAGAAAATTTTTTTCAGGTCTGTCGCTTCTGCCGGGCGGGCCCGCCCCGCCGGACAGACGGACTTCCAAATATGCAGCACATTATTTTGTGATTTTGACTATTTACATTCTTCGCTTTATGTGGTATGGTACCCATAAACCATACTTCTCCAACTTCTGCCTGCAAGGAGGGCCCGTATATGGCACGCCGCAAAATAGAAACACCGACCGCGCCGGGGAGCGTCGTTGTCGATCTGTCCACGGGGAAGGCGCTGGAAAAGAGCGCGCCGTCCCTGATCTGCAGCCGTATCAAATCCTTTCGGGAGGCGCTGGGGTTTGAGCAGAAGGCCTTTGCCGCCGCGATCGGCGTGACCGCCAACGCCGTCAGCAACTGGGAGTGCGGCCGGTCCCGGCCCGATCTGAATCTCATCCCCGCTATCTGCGGGGCTCTGCATATCTCGCTCTATGAGCTCTATGGGGAGGCGCCGCCCGCAGACACGCTCACGGCGCGGGAGAGGGCCCTGGTGGACGGGTACCGCAGGCTCAGCCTGGGCAATCAGTATGCCGTCGACCGGGCCGTCGAGACCCTGCGGTTTGTCCAGTCTGTCTCCGGGCAGCCGGAGATGCGGGAGCTTTTGTACTTCTCCCGTTCCCTCGCCGCCGGCGCCGCCGACCCGACGGAGTTTGAGCAGGACGCGGAGCCCTACTATCTCTATGCCTCCCCGGAGGTGAAGCGCTCCGACTACGTGTTCAGCGTCAACGGCGACAGCATGGAGCCGGATTACCACACCGGCGACATGGTGCTCGTGGAAAAGCTCGGCGGCGGGGCGTCCCTCCGCTATGGGGAGATCGGCGCCTTCATCGTCGGCAACGAGACCTACATCAAGCGCTATGAGCGGGACGGGCTCCACTCCCTGAACAGGAAATATGACGTGCTGCGCTTCGGGGAGGATCAGTCCGTGTACCTCATCGGGCGCGTGGTCGGCATTGTCTCGCAGAAGGATATCCCCTCGCGGGAGGATGTGGAGGCTTATCTGACGCTGCGCAACTTTGCGCGCGTATAATGATTCAATTGCGAACGGGATTCGCAATTGAGTTACTCGCGCTTATCGCATACGGCGGTGCGTACACGCCGTGTTTGTTCGGCTCAAGGTGTTTCAGAGGCGGCAAAGCTGCCTCTTGTCAATTACCAAGTGTTTCGTAAGCGGGCTGTGTAAAGCAAGGAGGCCGGGATGGATTCGCGCACCTGCATCTGCATCGATCTCAAGTCCTACTACGCCTCCGTGGAATGTGTCGCCCGGGGGCTCGATCCCCTTCGGGCCCGGCTGCTGGTGGCCGATGTGACACGCTCCGATCAGACCATCTGCCTTGCCGTCTCCCCCGCGCTCAAGGCCATCGGCGTGCCGGCCCGGCCCCGGCTCTTTGAAGCGAAGCAGGCGATCCGCCTGTACGACGCAAAGCACCGCACCAGAACCCAATTTTATATTGCTCCGCCGCGCATGGCGGAGTATGAGCGGATCTCCGCGCTGATCTTCTCCATCTATCTGCACTATGTCGCGCCGGAGGATATCCATGTCTACAGCATCGACGAGGCCTTTATCGACTGCACGCGCTACCTCTACCGCTTTGAGAAGCAGGCGGCGGCGCAGCATGTGAGCCCCGCCCGCGTCATGGCGCGGACCATAATCCGGGAGGTGCTGGAGCGCACGGGCATCACCGCCACCGTCGGCATCGGCACGAACCTTTACCTCGCCAAGATCGCCATGGACATCGTGGCGAAGAAAGCGCCCGCGGACGAGGACGGCGTCCGCATCGCGGAGCTTGACGAGCAGTCCTACTGCGCGCTGCTCTGGACCCATACGCCGCTGACGGATTTCTGGGGGCTGGGGCCCGGCAAGGCGCGCCGTCTGATGGACGAACATCTCTTCTGCATGGGGGACATTGCCGACCGCTCCGTGCGGGATGAGGAGTTTTTTTACCGCGTCTTCGGCATCGACGGGGAGATCCTGATCGACCACGCCTGGGGTATCGAGCCCGTCACCATGGAGGATATCAAGGCCTATAAAACCGGCGCGAACAGTCTCTCCACGGGGCAGGTGCTCCCCCGGCCCTATCTGTATGACGAGGCGCGCGTGGTCTTTCAGGAGATGCTGGAGCTTCTGTGCGCCGATCTCTTCTCAAAAAATCTGACGACGCCCGCGCTGAGCTGGTGGGTCTCCTATGACTACAAGAGCCTGGAGGCGCACCCCCTGTACAGCGGCCCCGTCAAGCCGGATTTCTACGGGCGCCTGCACCCCTGCCACTCCGGCGGAACGATCAGGCTCCGCACACGGACAAACGCGCTGAGCGCGATCGGGCAAGCCGTGCTGGACTCCTTTGACAGGAAGACGGATCACGCGCTGCTCTTCCGTCGGCTCGGGATCTGCGCCGAGGATGTGCGCCTTGACAACAGCGCTTATCAGCTTGACCTCTTTTCCGATTACGGAGCCCTGCAGCGGGAGCGCAGTCTGGAGGCCGCCATGCTGGAGGTCCGGAGGAAATACGGCGCCAACTCTCTTTTGAAAGGTTTGAACTATCGCGAGGGCGCCACCGCCATCGAGCGCAACACACAGATTGGAGGGCACCGCGCGTAATTGATCTTGTTATGGACACAATACCGGAAGATAAATATCGTTTTGCCCTTTCCCGCGGACGTCCCCGGCACGGGCGCTGCGATGATTTTTCCCTGCGCCATCCGAAGATGCAGCTCAGCCAGCGGGCCAAGATCTTCTCCCCCTTCTCCGCGCTGCGGGGCTTTGAGGAGGCGATCGAAGAGAAGGCCCGGCTCTATGTTCCCAGACGGGAGCTGAACGAGGAGGAGCAGGCGGCGCTTGAGGCGGCGCTTTCCCGTCTTCACGCGCTGACACAGAACCGCCGCCTGGCGAAGGCCGGCCGCGTCGCCGCGACCGTGACCTATTTTGTGCCCTGCGGCGACGAAAACCACGAGGCCTACGGCTGCGGCGGGACCTATGAGAGCTTCACGGGCACCGTATGGAAGGTAGACCCCGTCCTCACGAGGACGCTTCTGATCGGGGACAGGGAGATCGATTTTTCCGAGCTCGCCGCGATAACGATAGAGGAGGATCGCTGATATGTGCTGCCGCTATTATATGGAGATGTCGCCGAGGCTGCGCCCCATCGTGGAGGCGGCACAGCGCTCCGGGCTTTATCGCAGGAGCATCGAGAAGATCGCAAAGCCCCTGGTCACCGAGGGGGAGGTGTTCCCGGACTCGCTGGTGCCGGTCATCGCCACCAGCAGGAGCGGCGAGAAAACCGTGTTTCCCATGGTCTGGGGCTACCACGTCCCGGGGATCAGCCGCACCGTTGCCAACGCCCGCGCGGAGACCGCCGCGGAGAAGGCCTGCTTTAAAGACGGCTGGGCCGCCCACCGCTGCGTGATCCCCGCATCCTGGTACTACGAGTGGGAGCACACCCTCTCCCCCTCCGGAAAGCCCCGGGCCGGCGACAAATATGCCATCATGCCGAAGGGCGGGGATCTGACCTGGCTGTGCGGTCTCTACCGGATGGAGGACGGCTTCCCGCATTTTGTCATCCTGACGCGGGAGCCGGGAGATTCCATCGCCTTTATCCACGACCGGATGCCCTTTATCCTGCCGGAGTCGGAAGCGGAGCACTGGATCGATCCGAACCGGAACCCGCACATGCTTCTCGCTTCCGCCGTTGCGGATGTGGTATATGAGAAGGAGGCGGCACGGACGCAGGGCTGAGCGCAGAAGCCGCAGTCCGTCTGCGGCGCCCATGAAAAAAACAAAGCACACGGGCGGCCGTATCGGCCGCCCGTGTTCTGCGCGTATAACTTGAGGGAGCGGGTTTACCAGAGGTCGATATCGCCGGTCTCTTCGCCCCGGACCCAATAGGCCTTGTTCTGGTCCACGCGGATATAGACCGTGTCGGCCTCGCCGATCCGCGCGAATATCTCCTCCGGCGTGATCTCGCCGCCCATGGGAGACTGGATCACGATCGCCGCCGGGAGCTTCGATGCGCGCTTTCTCGTTCTCTTTGCCCGGATCTCCTCCACAGGCGCGGCAACCGCCTCAGCCACAGCCTCGGCCGCGGGTTTGTCCGCCTTGACCTTCGCCCTTGCCTGCCGCTTTCTCCTGTCGATCTTCTTTTCCGTCACCAGCACGGCCTCTGCCGCAGCCGCCGCAGCCTTGTCCGCCTTTTTCTCCGCCTTCGCCGCGGCCGCTTTTGCCGTTCTCCCGGCGGGCTCGATCACCTCGCCGTAGACCTCCGCGATCTTGTCGGACAGCTTTTTGCTGAGCTTCATCCTGCCGGATTCAATGAGATAAATGGACTTGCCGCTCACGCCGAGGGTACCGGCAAACGCAGCCTGGGTAAGTTTGTTCTTTTCGCGCAGTTCTTTGAGATTCATTTCCGTGAGCTCCTTCCCGTTTGTTGCTTCTATAATAGAAGTTTTGCCTGCATTTGTCAATTGCGAGACTGTCGGATCAGCGGCCGTTCAGCAGGATTGGCCCGCATTTCCCAAGAGCTGCAGCTCCCCGGCATGCTCCTTCATGCCCTCGATGCAGATCGCCGCCACATCCTTCAGCTCCATGCCCAGCATCCCGCAGCCCTTCAGGATGAGCTCGCGGTCGCACTTCGCGGCAAAGTGTCTGTCCTTGAACTTTTTCATGAAGCTCTTGACCTCCAGATCCTGTATGCCGTTGGGGCGCATACGCGCGCAGGCCTGGATGATCCCGGTCAGCTCGTCGACGGTGTACAGACTCTTTTCCATGCTGGTGATCGGCTCCACCTCGTTGAGGATACCGTAGCCGTGGGAGAGGATCGCCCGGATATCCGCCTCCTCCACGCCGGCGGCGCGGAGCGGCTCTGCCGTGTGTTCCAGGTGCTCCTCCGGATATTTCTCATAATCATAGTCGTGCAGCATTCCGACCGCCTGCCAGTGCTCCTCGTCCTCGCCGAAGTGTCTCGCCATGGCGCCCATGGCATAGCAGACGTTCAGCACATGCAGGATCAGGTGGTCTTCCGTCACCATGGCGGCGTTCAGCTCTCGTGCGGTTTTCAGTGTCAGCATCCGTATCCCTCCGTTTTTGCGGTATCCCGGCGACTGCCGGTTTTGCGTCAGCTTTTATTGTAAATCCCCATGCGGCAAGCCTTGCCGCAATGAATAAAAGCCGATCCATGGGGATTTACACGTGCGTGAAATCCGGTTGCCGCTTGAGCGGCGAGGATTTCGCACATTCAAAATTTACTATAAAGGCGCCAGCTTTTATAGTAAACGCTGACGCCGGTTTTCGTCAAGCCCCGTTTCCGCTCTCGCACGGCGACAGCATTTACTTTTTGCGGCGCACTTCCCACTGCGTCATTGCGAGCCAGCGCCGCAGCGTTGGCGTGGCAATCCGTATCTCCCTGCGGTCTGGTTACGCTTTCTGAGCTGTTCGGTGCCTCCGGCGGGCGGATTGCCACGTCACCCGTGTGAGCACTGGTTCCTCGCAATGACAGGTTTAGGGTAAATGCTCTCGCGGTTTCCGCTTTCTGAAGGCGCTCTTTTATTCCGTAGGCCGGGAACCCGGCGGGAAAAGCTCACCCGATGTACCACAGTCTCCCGGTGTCGTATCGTTCCGGCAGCGGGACCCAGTTCCCCGCCGAGGCCTCGATCCACCAGCCGTCGGCGTCATGCTCCATCCAGCCGTAATCGCCGAAGTCGGAGGAGATGCCCTCGAACCAGTACTGCCAGACGGCCGGGTCCACATCGGTGTTGTACCAGATCCAGCAGTCGGAGCTCTCATCCCGGTAGCTTTCCTCGTTTGCGTCATAGTTCAGGATGCGGTCCGCGCGCAGGACGTCGGTGACTCTGTGATAGCTCCCGTCGGCGTTCTTTTCGAGGCAGAGCGTGTCGGGTATGCTCTCTGTGACGACGAGGGGCGCATAGGGCTGGCTCGGCGTCTCTGTCCGAAAGAGGCCGGTGAGCCGCGCGAAAAGCAGGAACGCCGCGAGGATGAGGACAAGGATCAGCTTGCTCCCCCGTTTTTTTGCGGGCTTGCCGAATGCGTTTTTCAGCGACTCCGCCGAATTGTAGGTATGCGTATTCTCCGTCGGCTGGCGGACAATCTCGTCCAGCTCGCTCACGATCTCCATCGGGCCCCCGCAATTGGGGCACGTCAGGGTCTGGGTCGTGCCAGCGCTGTTGTTCAGATTCAGAAGCCTGCTGCTCTCGCAGTAGGGGCAGTGGCAGAGGACGTTTTCATAGCGGCCGTTCTTCTGAAACGCTACGCTGTCATAGTATTTGCCGTTCTCGTCATAATAGCCCTTTTCATAATGCGTGCCGGAATCCGTGTCCGTCCAGGACTCCGGATAGTATATATAGTCGTGGCGGCGGCCGTAATAGTACGTGGGCCGCAGGGTCTGCGAAATCATGAATCCGAGGGGCTGGTTGATCCTCGGCCGGCTGACCGGGTCTGGCGCGTGGCGGCTTTGCGTATGTGCCGACGGGGCGCCGACGCCCGTGAAGCGCGGCGTGCTGCCGTGGCTGGAAAAGGAATGTCCGCTCGGCCCGCCGCCCGGGGAGGACCGGCTTGCTGACGGTCTCGAGGAGAAGGACGAGCGGGAGCTCGACGAACGGGAGCTTGAGGAACGGGAGCTTGAGGAACGGAAGGAGCCCGAGGATGAGCGGGAGCGGCTTGAATGGGAGCTGGAGCTGTGACGGCTTGGCAAGATACTCTCCTCCTTTCTCTGCTGTGCAGGATTGGCCGGAGATCACTCCGACTGCGTGTTTCGTTTTCTTGCGATTCTTTTTCCGCTTGCGCTGATCGCCCCCGCGGGGCAGACCAGCAGGCACAGATGGCAGCCGACGCATTTTTGCCCGTCGAGCACCGGCTTCCGGTCCGCCCCGCGGCGAAGCGCCTGGTGTCCGCCGTCGGCGCAGGAAATCACGCAGCGGCCGCAGCCGATGCAGGACGACCGGCGGAATTTCGGGAAGACCACCGTATCCCGCTCCAGAACATCCGTCGTCTCGCTGACCGAGCTGAGCGCGAGACCTTTGGCCTCCCTGACGCTTCGGAAGCCCTTCTCGGCGAGGTACAGGTTCAGCCCCGCCTTCAGATCGTCGATGATCCGGTATCCGTACTGCATGACAGCCGTGGTGACCTGGACGCTGTCTGCGCCGAGCAGGATAAACTCCAGCGCGTCCGACCAGTTTTCCACGCCGCCCATACCGCTGAGATACATCCCGCGCAGCTCCGGATTCTGCCCAAGCTCGGCAAAAAAGCGCAGGGCGATGGGCTTGACCGCGCTGCCGCTGTAGCCGCCGACGGCGGACATTCCGTGCACCGCCGGAGCGGAGACATAGGTATGCGGATTGATCCCGATGATGCTTTTGATGGTGTTGATGGCGGCGATCCCGTCCGCGCCGCCGCGCTTTGCCGCCTCCGCCGCGGGGCTCATGGCCGCCACGTTGGGGGTGAGCTTGGCGAGAATGGGGATCGTCGTGCCGCGCCGCGCGGCAGCGGTGAAGCGCTCCACCAGTTCCGGCACCTGCCCGATATCGGAGCCCAGGCCGCCGTCTGCCATATTGGGGCAGGAGAAGTTCAGCTCGATGGCGTCCGCGCCGTTCTCCTCACACTGCCGGGCAAGCTCCTCCCATTCCGCATCATTGCGGCCCATGATGGAGGCGAGGATAAACTTCGACGGGTATTCCGCCTTCAGGCGGCGGAAGATCGCCATGTTCTCCGCCACGCTGTGGTCAGAGAGCTGCTCGATATTCTTGAAGCCGATGATGGTGCCGTTGTCGCCGGTAACGGCCGAGAAGCGGGGCGACGCCTCATGGATGTCAAAGCCGCAGATCGTCTTGAACGCGGCGCCGGCCCAGCCCGCTTCAAAGGCCCGCGCGCACATGTCATAGGTGCTCGCCACCACGGAGGAGGAGAGGAGAAAGGGGTTTTCCAACGCTATGCCGCAGAAGTCCGTCCGCAGCCGGTCCTCGTTCTCCGGCATCGCGATCTCCAGCTCCGGGCGCACCTCGTCATGGAGCCTTGTCAGCAGAGAGCGGATCGGGACCTCTCCGGCGCGGACGCAGGCGGTCTCACACGGCGCGGCGCAGCGAAGGCAGGGATTCTCATCCGGCAGGGCGGCCGCCGCCCCCTTTTCATTTTCAAACCAGATGCTGCGCAGAAGCGCCGCGGGATCCGTTCCCGTGCAGACCTGCGCGCAGGGGGCGTCCTGACAGAGCGCACACCGGAGCATATCTGATCGGTACAGTTTTCTTTCAAACATTTGTGTCCCTCCCTGTACATTCGGCCGTGCAGGACACGGCCGATCCCGTTTTCCCCTGCCCTCACGCCTTCTCGGACATGGGCCAGGAGAGCGTATAGCTTCCCTCCGTTACTTCGAGTCTGGCGGCGGCCCCCATCAGGAGGGGATAGTTCATCTCCCCGTGCCCGGCCGGGAAGCCGAAGGCGACCGGCACATCCAGGTCCGCCAAAAACTGCCTCGCAATCATATCCTCGACCGAGTCGAACAGGCGGCCTCTCGCCTCGCCGTAGTTGCCGGTGCCGTCCGCCGGCAGCTCTGTCCATTCGCCGAAGATGATGCCCGCGGCCTTGTCCAGGACCCCCTTATGTTTCAGGATCGTGAGATAGCGGTGGATATGCTGCATATTCTCGCCCACCTCCTCCAGAAAGAGGATATAGGGCCGATCCAGTCCGGTGCTGTCATAGGCGGTATCCAGCGCGGCGGCGACCGTGGAGAGGTTGCCGCCGATGAGGATCCCCTCCGCCGTGCCCGCCCGGCAGTATGCGTCCGCTTCACATGCATAGGCGGGGATCTCCCCCGTCATCATGCGCTTTTCCGCTTCGGCGCATTCCTCCGGGAAGTCATCGAACGTCCCGCTCATGCAGGCGTGCACGGAGGGCAGCCCGGCCCTGGTCCACGCGCCGTGATAGACTGTGATATCGCTGTAGCCGATGATCGGCTTGCCCGCCGCCTCGATCAGGCCGTCCTCCAGGGCGTCCATGACCTCTGTCGCGCCGTAGCCGCCGCGGACGCAGAAGATCGCCTTGATCTCCGGATCCTCCAGCGCCCAGCGGAAATCCTCCAGACACTCCTCGAGTGTCCGCACTTCTCCGTAAACGTGCCGTCCCTCCACCGGTTCAAAGCCCCAGCTTCTGAGCCCCGCCGCCGTCGCGGCGGTCTGTTCCGCGCCGGGCAGCGCAGAGGGCGAAATGACGGCGACCTTATCTCCGGCGGACGGGAAGCGGAAGGAAGACTCCCCGCTGTATTTCGTATAGCCCGTGATCCTGATCCCGGCCGTGCCTTCGTCGTAATACAGCTCCCCGCCGCTCTCGTAGACGACGGGCGCCGGCCTGGGTGCCGCCGGCGTTGGGGCCGGGGGCGCCGCTTCCGGCTGCGGATAGAGCCGGACAAATCCCAGTCCGGCCGGATCGGCCCCGCCGCCGTAGCCGCCCTGCCCCTCTTCGGAGAGCTCACATGTGCCGTTATGTATATCGTACTGCTTCCAGCTTCCGTCGTCATAGATATACAAAAGCGACGCGGCAGGCTCCGTGTCCCCATTTTCGCCGGAGGCGTTCTCCACACGCGGGGCGGCATAAACCCCGGAGAGCGCCGGGGCATCCGCGTAAGCCGAGAGAGACAGCAGCGCGGTCAGGGCGCAGGACAGGAGCAGAGAAAGGAGTTTTTTCACAGATCGTTCCTCCCCGGGAAATTGTCACAAAACGCATTTCCTACAAAATCACTGTACCATACAAAGCGGCAAAGTGCAAACAAAAGAAGCTGCCAAATCGAATAAATATTCCGCCGTGACAGGCGTCTCTCCGCTTCCGCCGCCCCGCCGGTCCGGGGATAAGAGGGCCGTGCGAAAGGAGAAAACCCCTGCATGGAAATGTGGACCGCAGAGGTCGATCCGGGATCGGCCTCTGCGGTCTTGCAGTCATATCCGTTCGATTCCGGCGCCGGGCTTACTTTTCCTCCTGCGCCATGGTGAAAAAGCTGCCGGGGATGTGGCAGTAACCGCCCGGGTTTTTGTCCAAATACTTCTGGTGGTACTCCTCGGCCGGGAAGAAGTTCTGCAGCGGCTTCACCTCGACGGCGAGCTTCGCCCCCGCCTTCTCCTCCTCCGCCCGACAGACAGCCGCGATCTCCGGAAGCTGGCTTTCGTCGGTATAGTAGACGCCGGTGCGGTACTGGATGCCGCTGTCGCCGCCCTGTCTGTTGACAGAGAGCGGGTCGATCACCATAAAGTAGTACGTCAGTAGCCGGGTCAGGGAGATCCGTGCGGGATCGTAGACGATACGCACCGTCTCCGCGTGTCCGCTGCTTCCGCAGACCTCCTGATAGCTGGGCGCCCTGTCCGGTCCGTTGGCGTAACCCACCTCGGTCTCCGTCACCCCGTCAAACTGGTCGATAAACTTCTGCATGCCCCAGAAGCATCCGCCCGCAAGATAGATCGTACGCATGTTTTTTTCCCTCCGTCGTCTGTTCAGTCTGCCGTGTTTTCCGTCTCATAGATCAGCTCGCCCAGGATCTGAAACAGGTGCTCGGTCTCCACCGGCTTTGTCAGGTGCGCGTTCATGCCCGCCTGCAGAGATCTCTGCACATCCTCGTCAAAGGCGTTTGCGGTCAGTGCGATGATGGGGATCGTTTTTGCGTCCGGCCGGTCCAGAGCGCGGATCGCCGCGGCGGATTCCAGGCCGTCCATCACGGGCATCCGCACGTCCATCAGGATCGCGCTGTAGAGGCCCGGCTGACTTCTCTCAAACATCTCCAGGGCAAGCCGGCCGTTCTCCGCGTGATCGGCCTCCACATCCTCCAGGGACAGGATGTCCATCATGATTTCGGCGTTGGCCTCCATATCCTCAGCGAGAAGGATGCGGCGCCCCTTCAGCTCCGCCCGCTGTTTTACGCGGAACAGGCTCATATTGTTTCTCCGGGCCACGCGCTCAAACTCCTCCATGACGTTGGAAGCAAAGAGGGGCTTGGCCAGAAAGCCGTCCAAAACGGTCTCGCCCGCGATCTCGTCCCAGTTGTAGGCCGTCAGAAGGATGACGGTCGTCTCGCTGTCATAGTGCTCACGGATGCGTTTCGCGGTCTCCAGCCCGTCCATCCCCGGCATTTTCCAGTCCAGCAGCACGAGATTATAGGGCTCCTGCTTCACGTACTGCAGCTCCAGCATGTGCAGCGCCGTCTCCCCGTCGAAGCACACATCCGTGCGGATGCCGACCTCATCGAGCACCGTGCGCGCATGCTCTGCCGTTATCTCGTCGTCATCCACGACGAGGACCTTCAGCGCACTCGGATCGATCTCCCGCTTGGAGTCCCGCTGTTCGGAATTGCGGAGGCTCACGATCACCGTGAACCTCGATCCGACGCCCTTTTCGGACTCCACCTCGATCGTCCCGTTCATCATCTCCACGATGTTTTTTGTGATCGCCATGCCGAGACCCGTGCTGCCGTACCTGCTCTTGCGGCTGCCGTCCTCCTGGGAGAAGGCGTCGAAGATCTTGGGGATGAATTCCTTGTCCATGCCGATGCCGGTATCTTCGATGCAGAACTTCATCGTGGACTGATCGCCGTAGACCGCCGTCCGTTCCACCGTCATGGTAATCCGTCCGGGAGCATCGGTGAACTTCACGGCGTTGCTGAGGATGTTGATGAGCACTTCCTTGAGCTTCATGTCATCCCCGATGTAATAGTCGTCCACCCGGCTCAGGATCCGGCATTCGTATTTGAGGCCCTTGTCGCTGCACTGGGACATGACCATGGTATTGATCTGCTCCATAATGGCGCTGAAGGAGAAGGACTCATTGCGCAGCACCATTCTGCCCGACTCGATGCGGCTCATGTCCAGGATATCATTGATCAGGCCCAGCAGGTGTTTTGCGCTCTCCCCGGTCTTGCTCAGGTATTCGCGGGTCCTGGGGAGCAGGGTTTCATCCTTCAGGGCAAGACTGTTGAGGCCGATGATGGCATTCATGGGCGTGCGGATCTCATGGCTCATCCTGGACAGGAAGGAGGTCTTGGCGGAGTTTGCCTGTCTCGCCGCGTCCAGAGCCTCCATCAGCACCCGGCGCTGCTCCAGCGACTCGCGCATCTCCGCGTCGATCACCGTAAAGCCGATGCCCACGGCGTGGACGATGTGATCGTCCCGGTCCGCGGGATGGCGCACCCCCGCCATGCGGAGCATTTCGTAGTATTCCCCGCTCTCCCGGCGGGCAAGGTAGCGGTAAGCGATGATGCTCTCCGTCGAGAGGGCCTCCCGGATATGGTCCGGGTCGATAAACTCGCGGTAGCCCTCCCGGTACTGCTCATCCACATAGGTCTCCCCGTATTCGGCAAAATGTTCATGAAAGGGGAAACGCATGCCTTCCTCATAGTGGTCCGGGTCCTTGGGGTCCGCCCGGTAGCAGATGGCCTCGTTGTTGTCCAGATCCACATGGTATACGCTGCGGTAGTCCGAGGCCATGGCCGTGATCATGTTGTCCAGCTGTGCCCGGTGCTTTTCCTGCTCAAGAAGCTGCTCCTGCAGGGCGAGTCTCTGTTCCAGCTCCTGCTTCTGTCTGCGCTGGAGTTCCTGTCCCCGGCGGACGTCTCTGTCCACGTCCTTGAACCCGCACACGACGCCCAGCTTTCCGTTGGGCATGTTCATGCGGGCGAGCTCGATGCGGAAGTATTTCTCCGTGCCGTCGGGCATGCGGCGCAGATAGTTCATGTTGTAATGCGGGTTGTCCGCGAGCCGCTCTCTGATACAATCCAGCGAGAGCTCCCGCATGAGCCGCGGCCGGTCGTCCTCGGCCACCATGTTCAGGACATAGTAATCCTTCGCCTCGGAGTACTTCATGTTTCTGACCCTTTCGAGATCCGGGGCACTGTACTCCGCATCCGCGGCGTCGTTGCTGCTGTAGAGGGCGAAGCTCTCCTTTTCCGTATCGGTGATGAGCCAGAGGGCGTAGTACGCCTCGCTCAGCGCCTGGATCACGGCCTGGCGCATGGCCTTGTCGTTCTCCATGCGCTCATGCTTCTCCGTGATGTCGGAAAGGAAGACGTAATAGATCCCGCCGTAGGCCTCGGTCAGGGTATAGTGGCCGTAATCATCCACCCAGCGCACCGCCCCGTCTTTGCGGATGATGCGGTACTCGGTATAGTCCATCTGGGCTTCGTCACCCTCGACCTGCTCCTCTATGGATTTGGAGACGGTTTCAAAGTCCTCCGGATGCAGCATCCCCTTGAAGGTGCCGCCGGTCAGCGCGTGGAATTCCTCCCCGTTATCGCAGCCGAAAATCCGGTATACCGCGTGATTGGCATACAGCAGCTCCCCCGGTTTTTCCGCCTTGTAGATGAGGAAGCCGCCGGGCATGTGCCTGCCGATCTCTTCGATGGCTCTGAGGTTTTCGCTGTTCAGCTGAAACTTTTTTCCAAACATGTCCCGTTCTCCTATGTTCCGTTCACACAGCCAGATTTCCCATGTTTTCTATTATATGCAAATTCCGGGTGGAAGACAAGAGGGAAAGTCCGGCCGCGCTTCAAATACACGCAGGCAGCCAAAGGGACCGCCGCAAAATGAAGATTTTGCGGCGGTCCCTTCAGAAACAGCGCTTATATTGCGTTTTATACCGATTTTCATGAAAAAGCAGACAAGGACTTTTTTATAGCGCCGCACGGCGCGTTGAAAATCGTATGAGACGTCAGTTGTGTCAGCAACTGTATGCCGCCTTCGCGGCATCTTTTCCATAAAAAGTGTCTACTTTTTATGAAAAAATAGTATTACGGAGTCATTTCATCATGTCCAAAACCCACTGGGGGGCGAGCTGGGGCAGCTCGTCGCCGCGGGCTTTGGCGCGGCGGTAGGCCGCGATGGTGGCGTTGCGCTTGTCCTCGTAGGCCTGCTTCTTCTCGGCCTCTTCAAGGACGGTCTCGATATACTCGCGCGGGATGACGCACACGCCGTCGGAGTCGCCGACCACGAGGTCGCCCGGCTCCACCTTCACGCCGCCGCAGGTGATGGGGGTGTTGATATTGCCCTCATCCTTCTTGATGGGGCCGCGCGGCATGAAGCCGCGGCTGTAGACCGGGA
>CAMHEN010000054.1 GCA_946184165.1 uncultured Clostridia bacterium
ACTTTGACCGCTTCCTCGCCCTCGTGCGCGAGTCCGGCCGCTCCTCCTGGGTGTACCTGCAGAACGTCACGGTCTGCGGCAGCGTGCGGGATCAGGCCGCAGCCATCGCCCTGGCCGTCTGCGAAAAGGTGCTGGGCGGGCGCGGGGCCTTCCGCATCCACGGCGGTGGCTTCGGCGGCACGGTGCAGGCCTTCGTGCCGGATAATCTGCTGGACTCCTTCCGGGCACAGGTGGAGGCCGTCTTTGGGGAAGACAGCTGCCGCGTCATGCACATCCGCCCGGTTGGCTTCACCGAGATTCCGCTGTCCTGATCAACCTATAACAAAAAACGCTCCGTCGGGTGACGGAGCGTTTTTTGATGCAGTTTTATCATACTGATTTTCATTAATACTATTATCTGATTAAAAGATTTAATCAGATAAGCCGCGGTTCCCGCGGCATTTTCAGCGCAAAGGCGCTGAAAATGCGTCTCATACAGAACCTCTACGCACCTTACGGTGCTATAAAAACCTTTAAGAAATTAAAGGTTTTTATGATGTTCTAGTATAAAAAGTAGACAACGTCTACTTTTTATAGCGCTTTATAGCGCGTTGAAAATCGTATGAGACGTCAATTGCGCCAGCAACTGTATGCCGCCGCAGGCGGCATCTTTTCAATAAAAAGTGTCGACTTTTTTATTGAAAAATAGTATCAGAGCTGCTTCTGGGCGTTGATCTTGACGCCAGGGCCCATGGTGGAGGCGGTGACGCAGGAGCGGATGTACTGGCCCTTCGCAGCGGCGGGCTTGGCCTTGATGACGGCCGCAACCAGCGCAGTGTAGTTCTCGTACAGCTTCTCAGCGCCGAAGCTGACCTTGCCGATGGGGCAGTGGATGATGTTGGTCTTGTCCAGACGGTACTCGACCTTACCGGCTTTGGCTTCCTTGACGGCCTGGGCCACGTTCGGAGTGACGGTGCCGGCCTTGGGAGAAGGCATGAGGCCCTTCGGGCCGAGGATCTTACCGAGACGGCCGACGGTGCCCATCATCTTGGGGTTGGCGATCACGGTATCAAACTCGAACCAGTTCTCCTTCTGGATCTTCTCGACGTACTCCATGCCGCCGGCGAAGTCGGCGCCGGCTGCGAGAGCCTCGTCCACCTGCTCGGGCGGGCAGAAGACCAGTACGCGGACGGTCTTGCCGGTGCCGTTGGGGAGAACGATGGCGCCGCGGACCTGCTGGTCGGCGTGACGGCCGTCAACACCGAGCTTGAGGTGCAGCTCGACGGTCTCGTCGAACTTGGCCTTGCTGGCCTGGCACACCAGGTTCAGCGCGTCCATGGGGTCATACAGGGCCTGCTTATCAATGAGCTTCGCGCTCTCTTTATAATTCTTTCCTCTAAACAATTTAATTTCCTCCTAATAGTGGTTGATTCGGATTTTTATCCTCCCACGTTTGGGACTCAGTCGCCGACGATAACGCCCATGGAGCGGCAGGTGCCTGCGATCATGCTGATGGCGGAGTCGATGTCCGTGCAGTTGAGGTCGGGGAGTTTCTGCTCGGCGATCTTGCGGACGTCTTCCTTGCTGATGGTCGCGACCTTGTCTCTCTGGGGCACGCCGGAGGCGGTCTCAATGCCGCAGGCCTTCTTGATGAGAAGGGCGGCAGGAGGGGTCTTGGTGACGAAGGTGAAGCTGCGGTCGGAGTACACGGTGATGACAACGGGGATCATCATGCCCATGTCGCCCTTGGTGCGCTCGTTAAAGTCCTTGGTGAACTGACCGATATTGACGCCGTACTGGCCGAGAGCCGGGCCCACAGGGGGAGCCGGAGTCGCTTTGCCGGCGGGAACCTGGAATCTTACGTATCCAACTACTTTCTGTGCCACGTTAAAAGCACCTCTTTCTTCAGAATTACGATTGCAAACTCTGGTTTGCAATCGAGGTACTCGCGCTTATCGCCCTCCGCTTGCGTGAGACGCTCCGGTTGGTCGGCGCGAGGGCTCGCATAACTCGCCTCATGGTGTTTTTGCCGAGGCAGAGCCCCGTCAAAAACAGATTTGATTTTGCGGCCTTATAGAAATCTGTGAATAATCTTACTTTTCAGTAACTTCGACCTGGTCGAGCTCCAGATCCACCGGAGTCTCGCGGCCGAACATGGAGACCACGACGCGGACCCGATCCTTCTCGGGCTCCAGCTCTTCCACGATGCCGAGGAAGCCGGAGAGAGGTCCGTCGATGACCTTGACCTCATCGCCGACCGCGTAGCCGACGACGATCTCCTTGCGCTCGACGCCGAGATCGTAGATCTCCTGCTCCGTGAGGGGGACGGCCTTGCCGTCGGACCCGACGAAGCCCGTAGCACCGCGGACGTTGTGGATCAGATGCCAGCTGTCATCCGTGAGGATCATCTTCACCAGCACGTAGCCGGGGAAGACCTTGCGCTCGACGGTTTTCTCGCCGGCGTCCGTGATTTCGGTCACGGTCTCCATGGGGATGTTGACCTCGTGGATCAGATCCGTCATTCTGCGGTTTTCCGCCGCCTTCATCACCGCGGCGGCAACGGCGTTCTCATACCCGGAATAGGTATGAACAACATACCATTTCGCTTCTTCGGCCATCTCTCTCAACCCAAACGGAAGATGAGCCTGACCACCATCTGAGCGAATTCATCAAAACCCCAGATCACGATTGCGGAAGCAACCATCATGCCGAGGGAGATGAGGGTGTTGTTGCGAAGGGTCTTCGGCGTGGGCCAGATGACCTTCTTCAGCTCGCTCTTCATCTCGCGGAACCACTTGCCGATTTTCTGGAAGAAACCGAGCTCGGTCTCATCCTTCTTGACGGCGGCAACGGCCTTTGCGGGAGCGGCGTTCGTTTTCTTTTCTTCAGCCATTGTTGCGTTCCTTTCCGTCCTTACTTGGTCTCGACATGCTTGGTGTGCTTTCTGCAGAAGGGGCAATACTTGCTGCGCTCCAAACGGTCGGAAGTATTCTTTTTGTTCTTGACCGTGTTGTAGTTCCTCTGCTTGCATTCTTCGCATCTGAGTGTAATTTTAACTCTTGCGCCTGCAGCCATTCTTTCGGCACCTCCTATTTTATTTACCCTCCGTACGGCGGGCATTGCCTCCCTGTATGGGACTTGTCCGGTTTTTCTGTGTGCAAAAAATGCGCACAAAAAGAAAACCTCTCGTCCGACAGGTAAGATATACTATACCACAGCCGAAAAGAGAGGTCAAGCCTTTTTTATTTGATTTTTGGGGATTTTTATACGGAGAATATGTTGGGAGTGGAGTGTGGAGGATCGTATCTCCACACTCCACTCTTGACGCTTCCCTCTTTATTTCACGAACTTCGTAAGATCCAGCCCCTCCACGCCCTCAGCGTAGCTTGCGGGGTGGGCCTCAAACCAGGCGTCGAGCGTCTTCGTGATGCCGTTCTGGGCCACGTTCACGCGGGCGTTGACCGGGGAGCTCTGCCCGTTCATGAGGGTGCTGTCGCTCTTGAGCGGCAGACGCAGGATCACGTGGTAGCCGTAGCTGGTCTTGACGGGGTCGGAGATCTCGTACTCGCCGAGCGCCTTGACGGTGCTCTCAAACTCCGCGACCATGGTGCCCGGGGTGAAGGTGTAGCCGTCGGGGTAGGTCTGCTTGCCGGTATCCTCGCAGTACTGCTCCTTGAGCTCGGCAAAGCGCTTGAGCAGCTCTTCCCGATCCTCGATGGCGCGCAGCTCCTCGACGACGGCCTCGGCCTGCTTGAGTTTTCCGGCGATCACGTCCTCCTCCAGCTCCTTGCCGGTCGAGGGGTCGATGGTCATGAAGAGGATATGCCCGGCGGAGAGATACCCATCCTCCTCCAGGGCGGCGATGACCTCCTCATCCGTGAGCTTCTCACCCTCGGTCCCGTAGAGCTCCTGATAGAGGGCGCTGTAGAGGGCCACAGACTCGCTGTAATAGTGCAGGCCGTCCACCGTGAGGTGGCTGCCGGACTCCAGCTCCGCGGCCAGATCCTCCACCGTGGCGCCCTCGCCGCAGTAGTCGGCGGCCATACGCTCGGGCGTGAGCTTCTCAAGTGTCTCCGCGTCCAGCTCGACATTCTGCTCCTTGGCAAGCGCGCGGATGGCCATGAAGCTCGCGAGGGTGTCGTTGGTCTCCTGCAGCAGGCCCTGGGCATAGGTCTGGCCGCTGCCGTCGCCGAGAGAGCCGTTCCAGTCCGCGGCCACGCCGTAATAGGCGGCCATCTGAGCGAAGTAGTCCTCATACTGCAGGCCGGTGGCGCGCAGAAAGTCCGCATAGAACCCCCAGTCGATCCTCTCATCTTCGAGGGTGATGGCGGCATAGTCCTCGGGATAGAGGGCGCGGATCGCCTCATAGTCCAGGCCGTGGATCTCGGGCGCCCGGGTTTCGACCGCGGCGTCCGGCGTCACGACCGGAGCGGGGGCGGCTGCCGGGGTGTTGACATTTTTCTGGTTCCAGGTGGCAAAGGCGCCGAACACGAGCAGCACGGCGGCAATACCGATGATGAATTTTTTCATAACAGCTTTCTCCTTGGTATCAGTTTCAGGCAACGTCTACTATAGCACGCAATTGTGAACGAAACAAGTTCTTTCATGTGCTCCAGTCCTGCACAAATTTTCTGGCCTCGTCGATGACGCGGGCTTTGTTCTGGATCTTTACGCTGAGACAGGGCCTGGAGCCGGCCTCGACCCGGAGTCTTCCCTTGTAAGCCGGTCTCGCGTAGAGCTCGGAGACCTTCTCCATGTTGAAGTCCGCCACCGTAAAACGCAGCGTCCCGGCTTTCTGGGCGATGTCGGTGATGCCGGCGCGCCCGGCTTCGCCCCGGAGAAGGGCCACGTGGATGAGGGCGTTGACCCCCGGCGGCGTCTCGCCGAAACGGTCGATGAGCTCATCGGTGAGATCGTCAGCCTCCGCTTCGGTGCGGATCATGGCGATGCGGCGGTAGATGTCCATGCGCTGCTCGGCGGACTCGATATAGCGCTCGGGGATGTTCGCCGCCACCGCGAGGTCGGCGGAGCAGTCGGCGCGCTGGGACGTCTCGATGCCCCGGGCCTCCAGTACCGCCTCGTTCAGGAGCTTCATATACATGTCGTAGCCCACGTCCACCATATGGCCGGATTGCTCGGCGCCGAGAATACTGCCCGCGCCGCGGATCTCCAGATCGCGCATGGCGATCTTCATGCCGGAGCCGAAGGCGGCAAAGTCGCGGATGGCGTTGAGGCGCTTTTCCGCGATCTCGGTGAGCACCTTGTCGCGGCGGAAGGTGAGATAGGCGCTCGCGCGTCTCGTGGATCTGCCCACGCGGCCGCGGATCTGGTGGAGCTGTGCAAGGCCCAGCTTATCCGCGTCCTCGATGATGAGGGTATTGACGTTCGGGATGTCGATGCCGGTCTCAATGATGGTGGTGCAGACGAGGATCTGCGTCTCCCCGCTGACTACCGAGTCCATCACGGAGGCCAGCATGTTTTTATCCATCTGCCCGTGAGCCACCGCGACGGTCACGTCCTCCAGCATCTCGCGCAGGCGGACGGCGGTGCGGTCAATGTCCTCCACGCGGTTGTGGAGGTAATAGACCTGGCCCCCGCGCTGGAGCTCACGGCGGATAGCGTCGGCGAGGATGCCCCAGTCGTGCTCCAGGACAAAGGTCTGCACGGGCAGGCGGTCCTCCGGCGGCTCCTCGATCACGGACATGTCGCGGATGCCGGACATGGCCATGTTGAGCGTGCGGGGGATGGGCGTGGCGGTCAGGGTCAGCACGTCCACACCCTTGGAGAGTTCCTTGATATGCTCCTTGTGCGTCACGCCAAAGCGCTGCTCCTCGTCCACCACGAGAAGGCCGAGGTTTTTAAATTTCACGTCCTTGCTCAAAAGCCGGTGGGTGCCGATCACAAGGTCGCACTTGCCGCTCGCAAGATCCCGCAGCAGCTTTGCCGACTGGGTGCCGAGGCGGCTTAAAACCCCGATCTCCACCGGGAAGCCGAAGAAGCGCTGGAGAGCGGTCTGGTAGTGCTGCTGGGCGAGGACCGTGGTCGGCACCAGGATTGCCGCCTGCTTGCCGTCCAGTACGCACTTCATCACCGCGCGCAGGGCGACCTCCGTCTTGCCGAAGCCCACGTCCCCGCAGAGGAGGCGGTCCATGGGGACGGAGGACTCCATGTCCGCCTTGATCTCCGCGATGCACCTCAGCTGGTCGTCCGTCTCCGTGTAGCCGAAGTTCTCCTCAAACTCCCGCTGCCACTCGCTGTCCGGCGAGAAGGCGTAGCCCGGCAGGCGCTGGCGCTGGGCATAGAGCTTGATGAGGCGGTCCGCCATATCCTTGGCGCTGGCCTTGGCCCGGCTTCGGGTCCTGGCCCACTCGGCCCCGCCCATCTTGGAAAGGCGCACGGGCTTCTCCTCGCCCGCGCCGGTGTACTTCGACACCATGTCGAGCTGGGTGGCCGGCACATAGAGCGTGTCGCCCCCCGCATAGTCGAGCTTGATGTAATCCTTGTCAAAGCCGTCCACCTGCATGCGCACGATGCCGGCGAATTTGCCGATGCCGTGGTTTTCGTGGACCACATAATCGCCCGGCGAGAGGTCGGAACAGGTCTCGATGCGCTGTCTGTTAGGCGGGAGCTTTTTGCCCGCCTTCGCGGCCTTCCCCCGCGCCCGCACGAGCTGGGCGTCGGTCAGGACCGTGAGGCGGATGGCGGGGTATTCAAAGCCCGCGGACACCGCCCCCACCGCGATGCGGCACTGACCCGCCTCGGGCAGCTTCTTGAGGGCCGGGTCGACGAGAGCCGGGATCTTTTTGTCCTTGAAAAAATCCTGCAGGGTCTTGGCGCGCCGTTCATCCCCGGCGAGGACCACGACGCGGTAATTCTGCTTCAAGTAGGCCGCCACGTCATCCGCCGCCGCCTGGGCGGAGCCGCCGTAGCTCGGGAGCTGCTTGGCGGCGATGCTGGTGAGGGTGCGGGGCAGGACCGGGGAAGTACCCACGGTGAAGGCGTCCGCCATGTAGAGGGGGAAATCCGGGAGGGCTTTGAAGAGCTTCTCCGCGCTGAGGCGGAAACCCTCCGCGTTCATGGCGATCATGCCGCGCTTCTGAAGCTCCGTCACATCCTCCAGAAGCTGCTTTTCAAAGGCTCTGGCCCGCTCGGCGCAGCGGCCCGGCTGGTCCAGGAAGACCAGCGCGTCCGCCGGGATGTAGTCGAGACCCGAGGCCTCCGGGTAGATCACCGGGAGGTAGCGATCCGCATCCGGGAGGGGAATGCGGTTTCGGAGCCTGTCGGCGTCGGCGCGCATGGTCTCCGCGAGCTTCACGGCGTTCTCGCCCCGGCGGCGCTTGATGTAATTGGCGGCGAAGGCCTCGATCTCCTTCGCAAGCCCCAGGGCGCCCCCCGCTGCGAGCGGCGGCAGAGTCTCCAGTGCGGGGAGGATGCGGCAGGCGCGGATCGGCTCGCCCCGGCGCTGGGTGGAGATGTCGAAATGGGCCATGGAGTCCACGTCGTCCCCCCAGAATTCCACGCGCACGGGCTCCGTGTCCGCGGGGGAGTAGAAATCCAGGATACCGCCGCGGCGCGCAAACTGGCCGGGGCCCTCCACCTGTTCGCACCTGGAGTAGCCGCAGCGCATAAGGGCCTCCTCCACCTCTTCAGGCGGGCAGGAGGACCGGTCCGTGAGCTCATAGACCGCGCGGCGCAGGACCGCGGGCGGGATGGTGCGCTGCATGAGGCCGGACACGGAGGCGACGGTGATTTCACTCTCCCCGCGGGCGAGCTTATCCAGCGCCGCGAGGCGCTTCTGCTCGGCGGGGCGGGAGACGGCCTCCGCGGGGTAGAAGACATATTCCCGCATGCCGAGGACCGTGACCTCCCTGCCGAGCATGGCGGAGAGATCCCGGGCGAAGTTCTCGGCGGCGGTATCGTCCGGGCAGACGGCAAAGAGCGGCAGACCCAGCGTGTGCTGCAGCGCCGCCGCGAGATTTGCCCGGTGCACCGGGGAGAGCCCGGAAACGAGCGCAGGAAGCCCTCCGCTCTCCAGCAGCGAGGGGAGGGCGGCAGCTTCCTTGTGGGACAGTATTTGGCTGATGAGTTGGTTCATGGAATTACCTGAAATACTATTTGGTGTCAGCTTATCAAATCTCCATCATTCTCCAGACGGCAGCGTCGGACATAAAGCGGGTGTAAAAGTCCGGGATGACGCGGTGGATGACGGGGGTGAGATCAGCGCTGCCCTTGATGGGCTTGACGAGGAGATTTCCCCTTACGCCGCGGATGGCGTACTTGCTCTCGATCTCCTCATAGCCGAAGCGGGCGAAGAATTTCCGCAGCTTTTTGAGGCGGTCGGGGTCCGGGTCGGGAAATTCGGTCACTTCCGCGATGATGCCCTGGCTGTCCTGGTAGCGGCGGTTGATAGCGCGCATGAGCTCCACGCCGAGACCCCGGCCCCGGAACCAGGGCATGACGGCCATATACTTCAAGTCTATGTAGCCGTAGAGGTTTTTTGTCAGCGTAAGCGCGTAGCCCGCATCGAAGCCGCTCTCCTCATCCCGGAGAGCCAGAAACTCGATGCTGCCGTTCATCATCCCGCGGTGGATGGTGAGGCGCGGCAGAAGCTCCTCACTGTCAAAATCCGTCTCGAGCAGAGGATAATAACGCTCCAGCTCCCGGTGCCCGATTTTGATGAGTTGTAACATTTAAATCACCTTTCCTTATTGGCCCCCTTGCCTAAAGGAGGGCTATAAGCTCTGCGCCCGGCAGAGCTTCGCGTAGACGCCGTCTTTCCGCATGAGCTCCTCGTGAGTGCCCTGCTCCACGACTTTGCCATCCTCCACCACGGCGATGCAGTCGGCGTTTTTGACCGTGGAGAGGCGGTGGGCGATGATGATGGTGCTGCGGCCGCGGCTGAGCTCGTCCAGAGACGCCTGGATGCGCTGCTCGGTCACGGTGTCGAGCGCGGAAGTCGCCTCGTCCAGCACCAGGATCTTCGGGTTTTTGAGAAAGACACGGGCGATGGAGATGCGCTGCTTCTGCCCGCCGGAGAGCATGACGCCCCGCTCGCCGATGTAGCTGTCGTAGCCGTCAGGCAGGTGCAGGATCTCCTCATGAATCTCGGCGCGTTTGGCGGCCTCGACGATCTCCTCGTCGGTGGCGTCCGGGCGGCCGTAGCGGATGTTCTCCCGCACGGTGCCGGCGAACATGAACACATCCTGCTGCAGAACACCGATGTTTCGCCGGAGGCTGGCCTGGGAGACAGAGCGCACGTCCTGCCCGTCCACGAGCACCGCGCCGCCCGTCACGTCATAAAAGCGGGGCAGCAGGCTGCAGAGGGTGGTCTTGCCCCCGCCGGAGG
This sequence comes from uncultured Clostridia bacterium, assembly GCA_946184165.1. Taxonomy (GTDB): domain Bacteria; phylum Bacillota; class Clostridia; order Oscillospirales; family Oscillospiraceae; genus Limivicinus. The sequence goes on from CAMHEN010000054.1 coordinate 9,326, forward strand.
GGCCGACGAGCGCGAGAGTCCTGCCGGGCTCGAGATGCAGACTCACATGGTCGAGCACCTCGACACCGTTCTGGTATGAGAAGCTCACGTCCCGATACTCCACCTCACCCCGGGCGCTCCCCATCACCTTCGCGTCTGGCGCGTCGGTGACGGCGGGCTCGGTATTCATGACCTCAAGGAAGCGGCGGAAGCCTGCCATGCCCTGCATATAAGTCTCGGAGAACTGGGCGAGACGGCGGATGGGGCTGATAAACGTGGAGATGTAGAGCGAGAAGGTGATGAGATCCACAAAGTCCAGCTCCGACTTCATGATGAGCAGGCCGCCCACCGCGATCACTGCCACCTGGGCGATGCCGGTGGAGAACTCCATCCCGCTCTGGAACAGGGCCATGGCCCGGTAGTAGTCCACCTTGGCCCCCCGGTAGAGGGCGTTCGCGGCGTCGAACTTCCGCCTCTCCTGCGCCTCGTTGGCGAAGGCCTTGGCGGTGCGGATGCCGGAGATGGAGGACTCGATGGCGGCGTAGATGTCGCCGGTCTTGCGCTTGACCTCCATGTTGGTCCGGCGCATCCTGACTCTCTGGGTGAGCGTGAACCAGAGGCTGAGCCCCACCACCGCCGTGAGCGATAGGGCGAGCTTCCAGTTGATGATCATCATCACGGCCATGGAGCCCAGGAGCGTGAGACCGCTGATCAGCAGGTTCTCCGGCCCGTGGTGACTGAGCTCCGTCACGTCGAAGAGGTCGGAGGTGATATGGCTCATCAGAACGCCGGTGCGGTGGTGGTCGTAATAGGAGAAGCTCAGGCTCTGCATATGCTCAAACACGTCGCGGCGCATGTCGGATTCTGTCAGCACGCCCATGCGGTGGCCGTAGACCACGATCACATAGTTGAGCGCCGCCTTGAGCACATAGGCCGCCGCCATGAGGAGCATCACCGCAAAGAAAGCCCGGTAGCGCTTATCGGGCAGGAGGGTATACAGGGAGGAGCGGGAGACGTAGGGGAACACCAGGTCCACCGCGGCCACCGCCACGGAGCAGCCCATATCCAACGCAAAAAGCCCCCGATGCCGCGCGATGTACTGCGCGAAAATCTTCAGGGGCGGCGCTTTGTAGTTGATGTTGTTCGTCATAGGATCACCAGGTTCGTTTTATGCCAGGGTTCGATTTATGATTGCAGGGGCGGGCGTACTCGACCGCCCGCTGCCGCTTATCAAGCACGGGGCACCCGCGAGACCGCCCCTTCATGGTCTATTGAATCTTTTCCCGTTCCTCCACCGCCATTTTGTCGCAGCGGTTGTTGAACTCGTTGTCGGCGTGGCCCTTGACCCAGTGGTAGTGCATCTCATGCTGGCGTGTCAGATCCAGCAGCATCTCCCAGAGGTCGGGGTTCAGGGCGGGCTTTTTGTCGGACTTGATCCAGCCCTTTTTCCGCCAGCCCCAGGCCCAGCCCTTTTCCAGCGCGTCGATGACGTATTTGGAATCGGAGTAGAGCTCGACGACGCAGCTCTCCTTCAGCGCCAGCAGTGCCTGGATCACAGCGGTGAGCTCCATGCGGTTGTTGGTGGTCATCTCCTCGCCGCCGGAAAGGCACTTTTCCGTGCCGTTATAGCGCAGGATCGCACCCCAGCCGCCGGGCCCGGGATTGCCGCTGCACGCGCCGTCGGTATAGATTTCGACTGTTTTCATATCATACTATTCCTTGCAGGCTCCCCCGAAAGGGGGGCTGTCGCCGGTGGCGGCTCGGCCGCCCCCCCTTTCGGGGGAGGCAGGTCAGTGGTAATCCTCCGGGATCTCGAGCTTGCTGTAGCGCTCCTTGAGAGTGCGGTACTCGGCTTTGTCGATGAGACCTGCCTGGAGGTAACCGTCAAGCTGGCGGAAGTATTTCTCTTTTCCGGTGTGGTGCTCGCATGTGACGGCGTCCTCCGTCTCCGGCACTTTGGCCCTGACAGGACGAGCTGCGGGGATATTCTCCGGCTCGCGGGCAATGCGCCGCGTAAGAGCCGACATGCGCAGCACCGCGATCAGGCAGAGCAGCGCGAGGCCCGCGAAGATTGAGAGCCCGATGAGCCTCCCGGGCTCCGTACGCAGCAGGAGGCGCCATGCGCGCGCAAAGCCGAAGCGCTCAAAGAGCCTGAGCGTATCAAACAAAAGCTCCTTCGGCAGAATCGCGAGCAGCGCGATCGCCGAGATCAGTATCCCGAGCCAGAGACCGCGCCGGTTTTTGAGCTTCGAGACCTGGGGCCTCTCGTCCGCGGCGGCGGGTTTCTCCCGGGCTGCCCGGACCGGGGCGGCCTGCGCCTGCCGACTCTGCTTTGCGGCGGTCTTTTTGTTTGCGGCGCCCACGACCAGTATGATGGCCGTAACAATCACAAGGGTCGACACCGCGGGGATGATATTCTCACCGTCGGAGGCCCCGGCAAAGACCATGATGGCCGCGATGATGATCCACATAATCGTCATGCTCTTTTTGTCCATCGGCTTTTTGTTGTTTTTGTTGTTCATGCGCCGTCCGCTCCTTTCTCATTCATCGTCCTTCGGGTTTTCCATACTCAGATAGCGCGCCCTGAGCAGCTCGTACTCCTGCCGGTCTACAAGGCCGGCCTTTCGCTGGGTCTCCAGCTGTTCCAGATATTTCTCCCGGGGCGTCTTTTTTTCGTTTTTTTCCTCATCCATGCCCTTTTTCAAAAGGGCAATAAAGGCGAGGGCCGCGAGTGCCGTGAGGGCAAAGCCCAGGGGTCTCACATAGTACATGGTCCCCGTGAGCTCCGCGACGCCTTTGAGAACCAGCATTGCGAGGAGGAGCCCCACGAAGAGCAGGGCCTCCGTGTTTTTCCTGTTCATTCTTCTCCGCCGTCGTCCGCGGGCTCCGCGTTCTCCTCCGCCTGGTTCTTCTCGGTACACTCGATGGAGATGACGCGGCTGCCCTCGATGAGGCGCATAAGGCGCACGCCCTGGGTCGAGCGGGACAGGAGCGAGATGCGGTCCACCGCCATGCGGATGATGGTGGCGTCGTCCGTGATGATGAGCAGGTCCTCCTCCCCGGTGACGATCTTCACGTCCGCGATGAGGCCGGTCTTGTCCGTGCAGTTGTAGTTCTTCACGCCGATGCCGCCGCGGCCCTTGACCGCGTATTCCCTGAGCGGGGTGCGCTTGCCGTAACCCTTTTCGGTGACGGTGAGCACCTCGTCCCCCTGGCCGGAAGCCCCGGCGCCGATGACATAGTCCCCCTCGCGCAGGCGGATGCCGCGTACGCCAACGGCCTGGCGGCCCATGGCGCGCACATCTGTCTCCTCAAAGCAGACGGACATGCCGTTTCTCGTGGCGATGAAGATGTCCTCCTGCCCTGTGGTAGAGAGGACGGAGATCAACTCGTCCCCCTCGTCCAGGGTGATGGCGCGGATGCCGTTGGAGCGGATGTTGCGGAGAGCTGTCTGCTCGATGCGCTTGACGGTGCCGTTTCTGGTGACGAAGAAGAGGAAGCTCTCCTCCTCCATGCCGCGGCCCCGGATCATGGCGCTGACCTTTTCGGGCTCGTCCCCGTTCTCCACGGGGAGGATGTTCACAATATTGGTGCCCTTCGCGCTGCGGCCCGCCTCCGGGATCTGGTAGCCCTTCTTGATGAAGACGCGGCCCCTGGAAGTGAAGAAGAGGATATAGTCGTGCGTAGAGGCCGTGAAGACCGAGTGTACGTAATCCTCCTCCTTGGTGGCCATGGCGCGGATGCCGCGGCCGCCGCGGCCCTGGGCCCGGTACTCGGAGACCGGGGTGCGCTTGATGTAGCCGCCGTGGGTCAGGGTGTAGACGCACTGCTCCTCCTCGATGAGATCCTCGATGTCGATCTCGTCGGCCACGTCCTGGATTTCGGTGAGGCGCTCGTCCCCGTACTTGTCGCGCAGGGCAATGAGCTCCTCCTTCAAAACGGCCTTGACCTTCTCGGGGTCTGCCAGCAGCTCGCGGTAGTAGGCGATGCGTTCCTCGAGCTCCTTGTACTCGGTCTCCAGCTTTTCGCGGTTGAGGCCCTGCAGGGCGATGAGGCGCATGTCGCAGATGGCCTGGGCCTGCACGTCGTCCAGATTGAAGCGCTCCATGAGGCGCTGCTTTGCGTTGTCGTAGCTTGTGCGGATGATATGGATGACCTCGTCGATATTGTCCTGGGCGATGAGCAGGCCCTCCAGCAGGTGGGCGCGCTCCAGGGCCTTTTTGAGGTCGAATTTCGTACGCCGGACGATAATCTCCTCCTGGAACGCGAGATACTCGTCCAGGATGTGGCGCAGGGAGAGGATCTTCGGCTGGCTCTGGTTATTGACGAGGGCCAGCATATTGATCGAAAAGCTCGACTGCATGGCGGTCTGGGCAAAGAGACGGTTCAGCACCACCTGGGGATTGGCGTCTCTTTTCAGCTCGATGACCATGCGCATGCCGTTGCGGTCCGTCTCGTCGCGCAGATCCGAAATCCCCTCGAGACGCTTTTCGTGCACCTGATCGGCGATGTTCTTGATGAGCTGGCGCTTGTTGACCTGGTAGGGCAGCTCCGTCACGATGATGCGGGTGCGGCCCTGACCGTACTCCTCAAACTCCGCCCTGGCGCGGACGATGATCTTGCCGCGGCCGGTGAGATAGGCCTGGCGGATGCCGCTG
>CAMHEN010000055.1 GCA_946184165.1 uncultured Clostridia bacterium
TATATTAAATGTTGGGTGTAGCTCAGCCTTTCGGCTTCGCTGCCCCAACATTTATTATAGAACTCAAACGAAACGGGTAAACAAAGCTTGATGCTTACTTCTCAGATTCAAGCGCAAGCACAGCCATATATTCTCTGCACGGAAGAGCGACGTCGACATTTCCGCTGGCATTCTCCAAAACAGTTTGACGGGTCATGTTCCAGGTGTCGATCAATTCTACATGGTAATGCTTATCCGAAGGCAGGCGCAATGTATCCCACGCGCTGCATCGAATGTCGTAATAATTCAGGAATGCTTTGTCCCCCACACGGCCCTGGTAGGTGATTTCGGAATCGATGTAAAAGGACGCCTCTTCATCGCTTAAAGGCCACAGCGCCCGCGCAAGCGTTTGGAGTTCTCCCAAGGTTTTATAAACTTCCGCGCGCTGATTCTGTGGAACTTTATAGAGCATTTCCGGCGGTGTGTCGATCCCTTCCAGATGACCGGGGAGACTTTCGATGATCTCTTTCAGAAATGCAATTCTCGGTACGCTTTCTCCATGCAGTTTGCCGCCGTGCGACCACCAGATGATCTCACTTTTTCCATCGTAAAAGGTCTCACCGTGGCTTCCATACGCACCAGTGGTGCAGCAGCGCCAAAAACGGGAGACAAGTTCTTTTGCCGAGAGGCAACCCCAGGCGTGAGGGAAATTCCCCTCATAACCGAACTCGTCGATGATGACAGGCTTGCGATATTGCTGCCGCCAGGCATTGACTCGCCAAAGAGCTTTGGACTGGATAGAAACATGTGAGATGTTCGGGCGGCTGTGATCCCAGAGCCGCAGCGCATTGTGGCAAGACAGGGGATGGCGGTAGGGGTCATGATCTGCGATGTATTCCTCAAGCTGCTCCCAATGGGAGATACTCTTTTTGCACAGATCATACTCGTTTCCCAGGCTCCACCAGACCGAAGGAAAGGCTGAGAGGCGGCGAAGCAGATAGTCCAGATATACGCAGTCCTCCTCCGGACTCATGGTGGAAAAACCCCAGCGGTCGTAGGAATGGAACAAGATCAGATCTGTCTGGATCCCAAGCGATGACAACCGGAGCATGTTCGTCTCCAGCCTGTCCCAGAAGGCGAAGTAGGGCCGGTGCACATTCCATGAGCCATCCGCGTTTTGCGCAAAGGGGTAGAGGGGCGGATCATCGTGATTGAAATCATAGTATTTCGGAAAGAGACAGGCCCGCAGCTTGTTAAACGGCGTCTGCACCAAGGTGTCGATCGTCTCTTCAAAGAGAGCCTCGCTCTGGTGAAACAGCGCATAAACCGTTGTTCCGAAGGGGTGATAGTCACGGCCATCGGCAAAAACGAAACGGGTGCCCGCTGTACGGACAATCCCGTGGGAATCCGGCTCAGCCGGCTCAACCGAAAAGCTGCCTTCCGCTTCCACGCAGCCGTAGACGTGATACCGAACGCCTGCCTGCTCCGGAAGAAAACGGAGCCTGTAACAGCCCTTCCCGGAATAAAAGCCATCCACATTCAGGTCCTGCCGTCCTTTTCGATGGCGGCATGAAGCGGGATCTGCACAAACGATCCCTTCGGCTCGGCTGACGAAAAGACAAGTTCGAACCATTCGTATTGCCTCATGCTCATAGTCTCTCCTCCGTTACCTCGGTTGGGGTATAACGGTCACGGTATTCTTTCGGCGTCATATGCTTGACCTGCTTAAAGATCTTTCCGAAATAGCTCTGATTCGGAAAGTGCACATACTCGGCGATCTCCGGCAGGGATAGTCTGGAATAGATCAGAAGATTAGCCGCCCGGAATACACGCTCCTCATTGATGTAATCTTGCAGACATTGGCCGGTCTCTTTTTTGAATAGCTTAGAAAGATAGGTCGGACTGATTCCAAGCGTCTCGGCCACGTCCTCCAGATAGATCTTCTCCCGATAGTGTTTGCGCACATAGTCTTTGGCCCGCTCCACATGGCTGGAGGTCCGCGGCTTTTCCAGCTTTTGCTTCACGCGTACTGTCAGTTCCTCAATGGCGCGGTTGCGGTAGTGGAGCAGATGAGCGGGATCCTGGGCGCTGTCGCACTTTTGAATGTAGTAGCCGCTCAGACGGTAGCCCTCCTCCGGAGAGACCCCGCCCTCAATGGCGGCCCGGGTACAGAGAGAAATGCCGATGATCGCCAGATTCCGCCAGTGTGCAAACTCCACTGCGGAGAGCCGCCCGGTATCCCGATCCATGTCCTCGGCCAGACGGATCGCATCCTCTGTGCGTCCCTCCCGGATGGCCTGCATCAGAAGCCTTTCCTCGTAATAGCTGTGGCGGAAGGCGATGTCGTCATTCTCCGCCTCTTCCTTCAGCACAAAGCTGACCTGCTCTGTGTAGAAGTTCTTTTCCCCCACGCTGATGATCTGGTTGAGATGCATCAGTTCTTCATTTTCCAGATTTCCGTTTTTGAGTGCGGAGTTTGTCAGAAGGATCATATTCCGGATCTCTGACAGGGTGAAACTCGGGAGACTGCGGGCGCTTGCCGCGTCGATGCCATAGCTCTCATAGAGCTGACGGCGATTGAGCGCATTGCGTTTTTCGCTGCACATCGGCCCCATATAGAGATAGCCTTCCTCCGCGTGCAAAGCAGCGAAGAAGACTCCGTATTTTTCTTTGTATAAATAGGGCGCCTTCTGTCCGGCAATCCCCGCCCGCAGTGTGTTCCGCAGTTCGGCGCAATGCATGAGCGGGCTGTCCTGTACGCTGTCAAAAAAGGCGATCAGCGTCCCGTCCGGCGCTTCATAGACAAGATCGACTTTGATCACGGAGCAAAGCATCCGGATGTGGTTTTCAGCCATGAGCAGGCCCTCCCTGTTCTGCGTTCTTTTTCTTCATTCTATCACAGGAACGAAAAAATAAAAACAAAAAATACAAGAAAAGGATATCAATCTTCTTCTATCCGTGATATGATGCATGCGAAATACAAGAGGAGGCAGACTATGATGCCGGAAGAAAAGGGACAGTGGATCCGCGCGTCAGCCCGGACGCCCGAGCTGACGGAAAAAACTTATCTCTGTTATTTTCGCAAGACGCTGGAGCTTGCCGAAGTGCCGGAGCATTTGATGCTGACCGTTTCGGCCGATTCCCGGTATAAGCTGAGCTGCAACGGAAGCTTGATTCAGGTCGGCCCCTGCAAGGGGGATGATCAGCTGCGCTTTTCGGACACGATCGACCTTGCCCCCTATCTCAAGATCGGAAAGAACAGCCTGGCAGCGGAGCTGCTCTGCCTCAGCCGGGATCCCTGGAACAGCAACCACAGCCTGTTCACTGCCGGGCTGAACGGCCTGTATGTGGACGGCGTCCAGGCTGACGGCTGGCGCTGTCATCTTGCCCCGCAACCATCCTTCCCCGCGGAAGAGGAGGGCTTCTCACCGCTGCATATCCACGAGATCGCACAGGGCGATCCCGCCTGCGCGCGCTGGCGGGAGCCAGATTTTGATGACGGCAGCTGGGAACTTGCCGCGGTCTGTGCGCCTGACGAGGTGCCGACGGTGCTGCGCAGGGAAAAGCTGCGGCAGCGTGCGATCCCCCAAATGGAGAGAAAGCCCCGCCGCTTTACGCTCCCTGTCCGGACGATCCCGGCCCACAGCAGGCACAGCTTTGTCCTTGACGCGGGAGAGGAAATGTGCGCCTTCCTGCAGCTCGCCCTCAGCGGTGGAAAGGCCGCGGAGATCGAGCTTCTGTATAGCGAGTGTTACGTGCTGCCGGAGGGGAAAGGCAATCGCCTCGACAGCGTGAACGGCCATCTGGAGGGCTATGCGGACCGCTACACCGTTGGCGGCTTTGACGGCGAGCGCTATGAGCCCTTCTGGTTTCGAACCTTCCGCTTCCTTCGTGTCACCGTGCAGACCGCGGACGAGCCGCTGACGCTGGAAGATCTCAGCTATGAGGAGACCGGCTATCCCCTGGAGGTCAGGACCTCTGTCACGACCTCCGATCCGAGCTTTGCGCCGATCTGGGACATCAGCCTGCGGACTCTGCGCAGATGCATGCACGACACCTATATGGACTGCCCCTTCTATGAGCAGCTGCAGTATGTTCAGGACACCCGTTCCGAGATCCTGTACACTTACGCCGTTTCCGGGGATGATCGGCTGGCGCGGCAGGCCATCGATGATTTCAGCCGCTCCCAGCGGCCGGAGGGGCTGCTCAACGCCTGTTATCCCAATAAGAACGCCAATGTGATCCCCGGCTTTTCGATCTATTTCATCCTGATCCTTCACGACCACATGATGTATTTCGGAGACCGGGATCTGATCCGGCGCTATCTCCCGACGGTGACGCGGATCCTCAACTATTTCAAAGGCCGCTGCACAGGGGCCGGACTGCTGGACAAGGTCGGCGGTGTGAACGGGAAAGCGCCGCTCTGGTCCTTCATCGACTGGGCGGCGGAGTGGATGCCCGCTTCCGGGATGCCGACAGCGGGGCTCTACGGTCCGATCACCATGGAAAGCCTCCTCTGGCTGTATGGACTGCAGAAAGCGTCGGAGCTGGCTGACTGGATCGGAGAGACGGCACAGGCCGTTGACTGGCGCCATCAGGCAGAGACCCTTCGCCTTGCGATCCGCCAAAACTGCATGGATGAAAGCGGCATGCTTACCGATGGACCGGGCAGGACGGAGATCAGCCAGCATGCGCAGGTCTTCGGCGTGCTGACCGGAACCCTGACAGAGGCGGAAGGGCGGAGAAACCTGCTGCGCACGGTGGGGGATCGGACAATCACCCAGTGCACCGTGGCCATGTGCTTTTACCTGTTCCGCGCGCTGGAGCAGGTGGATCTGTACGAATATACGGAGGAATACTGGAACATCTGGCGGGAAATGGTGCAAAACGGCTGTACGACCTGTGTGGAATCGCCGGGGAGCTATGCCCGCTCCGAGTGCCACGCCTGGGGTTCTCTGGCGCTCTATGAGCTGCCCTCCGCCATCCTGGGTGTGCGTCCTGCCGCGCCGGGATATGAGACGATCGAAGTATGTCCCCATCCGGCGAAGCTGACCGAAGCTTCCGGAACCGTCCATACGCCAAAGGGCAATCTGCAGGTATGTTGGAAGCGTACAGACGGAGAACTTCATCTTTCAATCGGCGGAGATCCGGAAGCTGTGAGGCGAATCGTCTCAAACAAAGAACAAAAATAGCAAAATAAGGATAGCATTATAACTTCCTTTCCTTTACAATGAAGGCAAGGAAGTTCTTTTATTAGGATAGGAGGCGCACATGGACAATCGTTTTTACGGAGTCGGCGAACCCCTCATTCAGCGGCAGCGGGATCAGGGGATCGACGCGGCGGCGTATCTCGATCTGGTCAAAGGTCTGGGCTGCAGCGCTTACCGCACTTGGATGCACATTACAGAAATCCTGCGTGACCCGACGACTCCCGACGCAGAGGAAGTTGAACGCCACAGGCGCTTGCTGGATCGGGCCTCCGAACTGGATCTTGAAGTCACCGGTATGAGCCACGAGTGGTTCCTTCCGGACGGCTGCAGACAGCAAAAGGGCCACGCCATGCCGAAGCGAGATCTGCGCGAGGGAAGCCTGTACAGGCAGACGCTGGACATGCTGGAGCAGAGCTGGTTTACGATGGCACGCCTCTTCCCACAGGTGGCGATCTGGGAAGTGGGCAACGAGTGGAACCTCAACGCCTTTCTGCACCCGGACGGCTTTCTGGACTCGGATATGTCCCAGCCCTTTACGGCGGATGAGAAGATGGACATTGCGGTGGACATGATGTACTTTGCCGCCCGCGGCGTCCGCCGGGGCAATCCCAAAGCGAAGGTCGCGTCCTTCTCTCCGGCACTTTCCACGCCCGGTCTGGGCGGGGACATGCCGGACTGGCTGCCGGTGATGTACGGCGTGGCCTGGACGCTGGATAAGGTCTACTCCCGCATCAAGAGCGGAAAGTTCTGGTCGACGAATACCGACGACTATTTCGATCTTGTCGCCTGGCACCCCTATGTGTTCACCAACCGGGACGTGCCGGATGCTGACCTGTTTCTGGATGTGGACGAGCCGGATCAGCTCTGGTGCAGCTACAATGACGCGGCATACAAGGTCATGAAAAAATACGGCGACGGGCACAAGCAGGTGCTGCTGACTGAGTCCGGTTTCACGGATTGCGGGAATCCAGAGTGGGAGCAGCGTTATGCCGTGTACAACAAAAAGATGCTGGAAATCGCGCGGGAGCTCCAATATGTGCGCACGCTGCACAACTTCCGGCTCTTGAACGAAAACGCCATGCTGCGGCGCGGCGGCATCGAGCAAAACCAGATCGGTGGGCTGACGGAGGTCTACTTCGGCCTCTTTACCGATCCGGAGGAGGGCTGCCTGCCCCGGGCACGCGCCCTCGCTATTCAGGAATTGACCGGCAGTACTGCCGATTTGAACGAAATTGGAAAGAGACTGGCAAAAAGGGAGGCATAAGATCATGGCAGAACATCTGGTAAAAACCACCTCCGGCGTCGTGCGCGGCTATGAGCGCGACGGGCGGATCGACTACCTCGGCATCCCCTATGCGGATCCTCCTGTGGGACCGCTGCGCTTCAAGCGCTCGGTGCCCATCACCCCGTGGGAGGGTGTTTACGATGCGAAGGAATATGGCAACGCACCTGTTCAGTACAACAACGGCCGGGTCATGGGCTCCGAGGACTGTCTGACGGTCAACGTGCAGCGTCCGCTGACGGGCGAGAAGCTGCCGGTTTTCGTATGGATCTACGGCGGCGGCTACAACACCGGCTACTCCTCTGACGAGATGTATACCGGCGAGGCCTTCGTAAAAGACGATATTCTGTTCTTCTCCTTCAACTATCGCACCAATATCCTGGGCTTCTATGACTTCACCACCTATCCCGGCTGCGACGATTTCGATTCCAACTGCGGTCTGAGCGATCAGATCCTGGCCCTCAACTGGATCCATGACAACGTGGAGGCTTTCGGCGGCGACCCGGAGCGCATCACCATCGCGGGCGAGTCCGCGGGCGGCGCCTCCGTCACCAATATGCTGGTCTGCCCCGGCGTGAGGGGCTGCTTCAACCAGGCAATCATCGAAAGCGGCCTGCCTAACTGCGTGATGACCCACAAACAGGCGCGGGAGAATATCGACCTGTTTTTGGAGGGCATGCACTGGACCGAGAAGGACATGGCTGCCCACCTCAAAAACGACGATCCCCATCTGTTCCTTTTCGGCCATGAATATGTGCAGGCACGCCACCAGTACAAGACCCCCGGCACCTTCCTGCCCGGTCCGGTGATCGACGATCTGCTGCCTGTGCGCCCCATCGACGCGCTGCGTGCGGGCGCAGCGGAAGGGATAAAGCTCATCATCGGCACCAACATGCACGAAGGCACCATGTTCGTCCACCCGCAGAACACGGGCTTCCCCAACACCTGGACGATGGTGGCGGACATGATGGAGCGCAACGGCCACGCTGACGCGCTGCCGAAGATCCTGGGCTTCTACCACGAGGACGGGCGGGACTATTTCCGCTTCTTCAAGGACTCGGCACATTCCTTGTCCTCCGCAATCCCGCCCCTGAGCGGGGATATCCGTCAGTTCGGCGGCGATGCGTTTATTCGTTTTGCTACGGACTACGCCTTCGAGATGCCCGCGGTCAAGGTGGCCGACGCCCAGCGGAAGTTCAACCCGGACGTTTGGATGTACCGCTATGAGCTGATCACCAAGTCCGGCGTCGCCACCGGCTGGAAGGCCAGCCACGCCTTCGAGCTGCCCTTCGTATTTGACAAGCCCGATCATCCCTTTACCCATTTTGAGTTTGACGGGGAATCGCCGGAGCTTTTCCGGAAGATGTGCGCCGATATCCACGGCGACTGGGTGCGCTTTGTCAAGACCGGCGAGCCCAACCCCGACTGGGGCCGCTTTGAAGGGGCCAGTTCGCCCGTGCGTATTTACGACCGGGAGACCCGGACTGAGCAGCTGGACCGCCGCCACCTGATGGAGATCTGGAGCGATATGCGGTTTTACGAGTCATAAAAAAAGTTTGAACAAAATAAGGACAAAAATAGCAATATAACAGTAGAACGGCCTGGCGCCAGCCTGCTATAGTACAATCAGCAAGACAACCACGACAAAAATACAGGAGGATGATTCCATGGTCACGCTCGCAACCAAACACAATGACCCGGAAGCCGGCTTAAGCTGGGTAGAACGCATCGGCTTCGGCTCCGGTCAGCTGGGCATCAACGCAATCAACGGCATTCTCGGCTCCTTCCTCACGGTTTACTTCACCAATGTAGCGCTCCTGGACGCGGCGATCATCTCCACGATCATCGCGATCTCCAAGATCTTTGACGGTATTTCCGACGTGGTCGTCGGCCGCCTGGTGGACAACACCAAGTCCAAGATGGGCAAGGGCCGCAGCTGGCTCTTCCGGGTTTGCATCCCCTTTGCCATCTCGGTCATGCTGCTGTTCTATGTCCCGCAGAACTGGCCCAGCGCGGTCAAGTATGTGTACGTGTTTGTGATGTACAACATCGTCAACACTGTCTGCCTGACCTCCATGCTGGTGCCCTTCTACTCCATGATCTCGCTGATCACGCGAAACTCCTATGAGCGCGGCCTTCTGGGCAACATCCAGCAAATCTTCCAGACTCTCGGCAACGTCATTGTGAACGCCGTCTTCGTGGTGCTCCTGGCCAAGTTCTCCTCTGACGCCGCCAACCCCAACACCCAGCAGGCCTTTACCTGCACCATGCTGATCTTCTGTATTGCCATGGTCGTCTTTTCCCTGATCTGCGTCTTCACCACCAAGGAGCGCGTGCATGACGAGCCCACCGAGAGAAAGAATGATCAGAAGAAGGCCGACAACGGCCCCGGCTTCTGGGTCACCATCAAGGCGCTGATCTCCAACAAGTACTGGGTCATGATGTTCTTTGCAAACCTGGTCATCTTCTTCATCATCATCTTCAACGCCGTCGGCGCCATCTACTACTGCCTGTACGTCTTCTATGACATGGGCCAGTACAGCTGGCTTGCCAACTCCGCCACCATTGCGCAGTTCGCCATCATGTTCGTCACCGCCGCTCTGATGAAGAAGGTCGGCAAGGAAAAGCTGTACATCGCGGGCATGGTCATCTCCGCCATCGGCTACCTGGGCTTCGGCCTCTTCGCCACCAGCGTTCCCATCATGATCGTCTGCAATGTGCTCAAGGGCGCTGGCCTGGGCATCTCCGGCGCCATGGCCATGGGCATCGTGGCCGACACGCTGACCTACGGCAATCTCAAGACCGGCATCGACACCGTCGGCATGGGCAACGCGGGCGTCTCCGCTGCCCAGAAGATTGGCATGGGCCTCGGCACCGCAGTCTTCGGCTGGATCCTCTCCGGCGCCGGCTTCGACGGAGCTCTGGATCTCCAGGGTCTGCCCCAGCCCCAGAGCGTGACCACCGCTGTGGAGTTCGTGTTCACCTGGATCCCCCTGGTCATGTTCGCCATCATCTCCGTTGTGCTGATCCTCTTCTTCCATCTTGACCGCGACCTCAAGAAGCTCAAAGAAGAAAAGGGCATTGTGGAAGCCTGAAAAACCAATTAAAATACCAAACAGGGATGTGTCCACCACATCCCTGTTTTTCAAAAAGGAGAAAGTTTAATGTTTTGTCAGTTTCCCGAAAGCTTTGTCTGGGGCGTGGCCACCGCAGCCGCGCAGATCGAGGGCGCGGCCTTTGAGGACGGGCGCGGCCCCTCCATCTGGGACGTGTTCAGCCGCCTGCCCGGCAAGATCAAGAACGGCGGCGTCCCGGACGTCTGCTGCGACTCCTATCACAACATCGAGCGGGACGTGGCCAGGCTCCGCGAGCTTGGCGTCAAGGCCTACCGCCTGTCCTTTTCCTGGTCCCGGATCCTGCCGCAGGGGACTGGGGAAGTCAATCCCGCGGGGATCGAGTATTATAAGCGCCTGCTCACCGCCCTGAAGGAAGCGGGCATTCAGGTCAATGCCACGATCTACCACTGGGATCTGCCCTATGCCCTGCAGGTCAAGGGCGGCTTCGGCAACCGGGAGATCATCAATTGGTATTTGCATTATGCCTCAATCCTCTTTGACAGTTTTGGCGATCTGGTGGACTACTGGGTCACCTTCAACGAGCCCATTGCCACCTATGTAGGCCATGCCAAGGGCTTCTTCGCCCCGGGACTGAGCGACGAAAAGTACGCCCGCCAGTGCATCCACCATCTGCTCCTCTGCCACGGGGAGGCGGTCAAGCTCTTCCGCACCCGGCAGCTGCCCGGTCAGATCGGCGTGGTGGTGGACGTGTGGAAGCACTATCCCGCCCGACCGGAAAAGGCTGAGGATATCGCCAGTGCCGTTCACAACAACGAGATCGAAGGCTACGGCATGTTCCTGCACCCGCTGTTCCTCGGCGGCTACAGTGAGGAACTGACGGCCTACATGGAGGAGACCGGCTTCACACCAAAGTCGGAGCCCGGCGACATGGAGACCATCTGTCAAAGACTGGACTTTTACGGGCTGAACTTCTATAATGGCCTCTACGACAACGCCGACGAGCAGCGCGCCGCTGCCGAGGGCGGCAACTTCCAGAACCGCCCGGAGCTCCATCTGGAGGCGGTGTACGACGTGCTGCACATGCTGGTGGAAAAATATAAGATCGATATTCCCATCTACATCACCGAGAACGGCGTGGCTCAGGACGACGGGCCGGACCGGGATGCGCTCCTGAACGACGACGAGCGCATCGCCTATGTGGCGGAGACCCTCCGCCATGTGCGCCGGGCCATGGAGGACGGCATCGACGTGCGGGGTTATTACCTCTGGTCTCTGATGGACAATTTCGAGTGGTCGGCGGGCTTTGCTGCCCGCTTCGGCCTGTACTATACCGACTATGAAACCATGGAGCTCAACCCGAAAAAGAGCGCCGGCTGGTACCGGGATGTGATCCGGAACCGGGGCTTTAGCGCGGAATAAGGAGAGACAGGATCATGTGGAATTACGAATTTCAGGTGCCCGAGCAGAAGAAACTCCGCTATATCGTGCATACCGACTGCAAGAACGAGGCGGACGACCAGTTTACCCTGGCCCACATCCTGATGACGGACAAGCTGGACGTGCGCGGCATCATCGCCGGGCACTTTGACGAGGGCAATCACGGACGCTACCCGGAGCATCAGACCGCCCGAGCCAGCCTGGAAGAAGTGAATCTGATCCTGGATCTGATGGGCCTTGCCGGGCGCTATCCCGTGTTTAAGGGAGCGGAAACCGGGATCGACGATGAGAAGACTCCCATCGTCACCGAGGCAGCCCGCTTCATCGTGGAGGAAGCCATGCGGGACGATCCCCGCCCGCTGTATATCGGCATGCAGGGCGCCATCACCGACCTTGCCTGCGCGATTCTGATGGAACCGCGGATCTGCGAGAGGATGACCTGTATCTGGATCGGCGGGGCGGACTATCCCGAGGGCGGGGAGGAATTTAACCTGATGAGCGATGTGCACGCCGCCAATGTGGTGTTCTCTTCCTCTATGCCCCTTTGGCAGGTGCCCACCGGGACCTACAAGCAGTTTGCCGTCTCCCTGGCGGAGCTGCAGCTGCGGGTCCGTCCCTGGGGCAGAATCGGCCGCTATCTCTTTGAACAGATGGTGGCGCTGAACAACAAACTGGCGGATCTGGCCCACTGGCCCCACGGAGAGACCTGGTGCCTGGGGGACGAGGGCGTGATCTGCGCCCTGCTGGAGGATCGGGAGCGGCAGGGCGGCTATACCGAGATCCCCGCACCCCGGATCGGGCCGGATATGCGCTATCTGCCCGGTGATCCAGGGCGGATGATCCGGGTCTATCACACGATGGACGCGCGGCTGGATCTGGAAGACTTGTACGCAAAGCTGCAGATCAATTTTTCCGGAGAAGGAAAGTGAGGACTGATATGAGAGCTGTCAAAACCGCCGTCATCGGCTGCGGCGCCATCAGCGATATCTATCTGAGCAATATGATAAACAAGTACGCCACGCTGGACGTAGTTGCCTGCTGCGCAAGCCGCCGGGAGAATGCGGAGAAGAAGGCGGTCCAGTACGGCATCCGCCCGGCTTCCACGGATGAAATCCTGGCCGACTCTGAGGTGGAGCTGGTCGTGGTGCTCACCCCGGCCCCCAGCCATTATGAGCTGGTGAAAAAAGCGCTGCTGGCGGGCAAGCACGTCTACACCGAAAAGCCCATCGCCACCGAGCTCTGGCAGGCGAAGGAGCTGGTTTCCCTGGCGAAAGAAAAGGGCCTGCTGCTGGGCGCGGCGCCGGAGACCTTCCTGGGCAGCCTCCTTCAGACCGGGCGCAAGGCGCTGGATGAGGGGCTGATCGGAGACGTCACCTCTTTCCATGTGGCCGCAAACCGGGATCTGACCGTGCTGGCCAGTCTCTTCAAGTTCCTGCGGCAGCCGGGCGGCGGCATCTGCTACGACTACGGCGTGTATTATCTCATGGCGTTGGTCTCCCTGCTGGGGCCGATGGCGGAGGTCTATGCCAAAGTAGGAAACCACGCGAAGACCCGCTCCAACGTGGTGCCCATCAGCCCGGAATACGGACAGGACTATGTCTATGACAACGAGGCCCAGGTGAACGCCATCCTCACCACAAAGAGCGGCGTCACCGGCGCCTTCTCCCTCAACGGCGACAGCGCCATGCAGGATCAGGCCTATTTCACCATTCAGGGCACCAGAGGCATTCTGCAGCTGGGGGACGCCAACCAGTTCGGCGGCGAAGCGCGCTGGCTGCCCGACAACCCCCGGGAGGCCGTATGGCAGACCCTGGAGCCGGTATCTACCTTGTCGGACAACTGCCGGGGCCTCGGCGTGGCGGACATGGCCCGCTGCATCCGGGAGGGCGGCACCCCGCGGGTCAGCGCCGGGCTGCCCTGCCATGTGCTGGACATCATCGAGAAGATCATGGAGAGCGGAAAGCGCGGACAGGTTCGTCTCACCGAGACAGACTGTGACCGGCCTGCGCCCTTTGCCGATTGGCAGGAGCTGCTGAAATGATCGTTGATGTCAATTCCCATCTGGGCTTCGTGAGCTGTTTTCTTTTGCAGTGGACGGTATTCAGGCCTTTTATAAAGAACGCATCGAAAAAGGCTTGGAGGATATCATCGCTGTGAAACCACAGATCCACGGCGGTCACACCTGTGCCATGTGGTTTCATGATCCGAATGGAACCGGATCGAAGCACATTCGTGCGCGGATCATTCGTTTGAAGCGCTCAGAAGAAACGAAGGAAGAACACACCGTGGATCGCCGGCACCCGAAGCAATCGTTTGTGAGCCCATCCGCATCGGCAGGATCCAGGAGCTTTACGTTGATCTGCTGCATGTGACGCGAGAAGACGATCCTGAAAAACATGGACTGCAAGGCTGACAAATGGCAGGAGGCCATGCGGAAGGAAATTGCCTTAGCCTCGGCGGGCATCCAGACCATGCAAAACGCCGCCGGAGCGCACACAACATCCGTATCGATCAAGTATCTCGACGGCATGAATCTGGCAACTGCTACCGCCTAGAAACGTGAAACTGGAGTATCTGTCCCAGATCTTCGGCGTGGAGCAGCCGGAGGCCCACCGTGCCTGGTGTGACGCTGAGGCCAACGTCGGGGTGTATTTCAAGCTGAGAGAATTGGAATGATCGCGTCCGCGCGTTTTCGAGGAAGGAGAAGCGGCTCGGCGATCCTTTATGCAATAGACATATGTTTGGAGGAATAACCATGGGATTTGGTGATTTCATCTCGCATCTGGTCCTGAAATATCTTGTGATACCCAAGACACCGAAGGTATTGCCCGGGAAAACACATATCTCCTGCATCGGCGACAGCATCACCTTTGGCGCGGGCGTCAACGGAAAAACGCAGCTGACCTGGGAGCATTTTCTCAATGAGCTCCTGGGGGAGGAGTATCAGGTCATCAACTATGGCATCAGCG
>CAMHEN010000056.1 GCA_946184165.1 uncultured Clostridia bacterium
CCGGCGAGAGCGGCTTGCCGCCCTTTGCCCAGGCCTCATACCGGGTATGCTCCACGTCGCTGCCGTCGGCGGCATAGACGCGCGTGACGAAGAATACCGGCACCTTCTGTTCCCGGCAAAACGCGATCATCTCCGCGCAGGCCGGGACCGTTGCCGCGGCGCCGTCTATGTAGAGCGGCGAGAGCTCGCTCAGAAACCCGTTTTGCATGTCGATCACAAGCAGGGCTGTGTCTCTCATGGCAGTACCTCAATTCAACTCTTTATTTCAGAACCGGATTCACGCAGCGATTGCGGGACACGGTCTTGCCGCCGTATTCACCGAGGCGTTTTCTGCGCCTTGATCTCAAACGCCGCGCGGTTGAAGCTCATCGTCAGGAGATACCGTTTTTGATCGGATATCCGCTCCGCTATGCTGAGGAGGACATGACTGCCTATATTGGAAATCGCCATATCATCATCCGTCGGATCAAATATCACGCCTGTATCTCTGGTGGTCATCCGTATCGCATCGTTTTCCAGAAGCAGCAGGCATTCGCCCTGTATCACATGATCTCCGTTTTTCTGATGGATCAGCACGAACAGCTCTTCGAAAAGCAGCTCCACCCGGAAGACGGTCGAATGGTCATAGGAACGCGACGCCAGCGCCTCGCCGATTTCATCCCGGACCCGAACGATGGAATACGGCTCGACTGTGAGATCGTAGAGCAGCGCTTCCCTTTTCCGCTCGCGCTCATGAAGAAGAAGCGGCGCGTCGTCCGCATACTTCAGACGCATATAAACCCTGATCACGAGCCAGGCCAGCACCAGGCCGAGCATCAGGCCGACAAGGACGCCCGTAATACCGAAAAGCACCCCAAAGAGTACGGCGAAGGACGCCGGGAGCACAAGGTCCCTCATCCCGAGAACAGATATGGCCAGAGCGACCCTGTCGATCAGAAGATCATAGGCGGCGGTCAGGCCGAGCATACTTACAAAGGGGGCGCTTATTGCTATAATGCGGACGCCCGCGGCCGCGGTCCGGACCATCTCCGGTTTGGAAATGCCCAGTATGCCCGGAACAAAGGGGGCAGCAAAGAACAGTATTGCGGCAGCGACGATCCCCTCGATAAGCGCGGTCTTTTCAGCCAGTTTGTATATTGTCTTCACGCCCGGGAAGCAATCCTCGCTCAAATAAATGCCCAATATGGGCGTGATCGCTTCTCCGATCCCGTCATAAACCATCTGAAATTCCGAGCACAACACCACAACGGACACCAGGATCAGGTATTCCGCGCCGAAATACAGGGTGACAAAGCTGTTTAAAACCGCCGTGAACACAGCCGCGAACAGATATACGCTCGCGTCGACAAAGCTGTAACGGACCACGTCCTTCATAAGAGCGAAGGAGTAAAACAGGTTGAGCCGCAGAGAATTTTCCTTTCTCAGGAAATGAAGGAAGAGGATACCTGTCGCGATTGCGGTAAACAGAAAGGACGCAAGGCCGATCCCCCGGATCCCCATCGTCCGGCTGAGAAGGAAGGAGGCCGGCACATTTCCGGCGCACTGCACCACACAGGATCCCGTGGAGATCAGCTCGTCCCCATCGGCATAAACCGCGCTCGCAAGCAGTGTGTTCAGCGGAAGAACGAGCATCGCAAGCCGCAAATAGGAGAGATAGCCCCGGGCTTCTTCGACGACGGCCGGAAGCTGGCTGCCGCTGTTCAAATAAAGCTCGCCGAACAGAAGGATCGAGACGAAAAGGGCCGCGCCGGTCACAAGTGACATCAGCAGGCCGAAGCCAAACACCCTGTCAGCCTCCTTCCGCCTGAATTTCCCCATTTCGGCGGAGTAAACGATCGGAACGCCCAGAGAAAAAACGGAGGAGAAAAAAGCGGCCAGGGAATACAGGGGCGAGACCAACGTGATACCCGCCACAGCGGTCTCGCCGATGACAGAACCGGCTATGATCGAATCAGACATGGGCAAGGCGGCGACGATGATCGCGGTCAGCGTTCCGCTGAACAGCATGGAATAGAATTTTTTTGCCATGAAAGGCGTGTTATGTCCAGCTTTTCCGTATCGTAAGTTTATTGTTCCCGCCTTCTCTCCTGTATTCCACAGCATCCATTGCTTCCTTGACCATATAGATCCCGAAGCCGCCGAACTGCCGTTTTTCGATTTCCATACCCAGGTCCGGATCCGGCTTCGCCAGCGGGTCATAAGGCTTCCCGGCGTCAAGGATCGTTATTTCGGCCGTCTTTGCGCTCCTGCGGATTTCCGCAAGAACGGTGGTATCTCCGCTTCCTTCCGGATAGGCATAAGAGGCAACGTTGACGAATATTTCCTCCACCGCCATTTCGATCTGCTTTTTTGCCTTCGCCTCACAGCCGGCTTCCTCCAGCATGCGGCCTATCATTCCGAGCAGCGGATAGAGATTGCCTTCATCCGCCTCTATGGTCAGTTGTTCCGTGAGGACGTCATTTCTCTCATCCGGACCGGAAAGGCCGTCCCCTTCCCCCGGATTTCCGGCATAATACAGACAGACCTGCGTGATATCGTCGAACTGTGCTTCTCCCTCCGCGAACGCATCAATGCTTTCCCTCACGGCGCCGCAGATCTTCCGGCAGGCTGTATCCCCCGTTCCGAAGTCGGCTGACAGGTTTTTCAGCAGCCTGTCATTGCCGTATCTGCTCTCATCCGCCTTTGACGCCTCCGTCACGCCATCCGTATAAAGATAGAGGATATCGCCGGGGTTCAGCTGAATACGCTGTTCTGTGTAGGGGCTTCCCTCTACCATGGCCAGCACCATGTTGACCTTCTGATCGACAAAGGATGCCGTCCCGTTCCGGATCAGCACGGGACGGTTATGCCCCGCGTTGATGAAACGGACGAGGCCGGTGTCCGTTTCCAGAAAGCCCATCCAGGCTGTCAGGAACATTTCGGAATCGTTTCCCTCGCACAGCTTGGAATTGGCGTTTATAAAAATATCCGCCGGCGTGTCTCCGCGCTCGGCATAGTCTCTTAAAACCGTCTTGGCGGTCATCATGAACATGGCTGCCGGAATGCCCTTCCCGGAGACGTCCGCGATCAGAAACGCCAGCCTGTTTTCATCCAGAAGGTAGAAATCATAAAAATCCCCGCCGACCTCCTTCGCCGTGTCCATTGCGGCAAATATGGAAAAATCGCCCCGGTCCGGAAAAGGCGGAAAGACGGAAGGCAGCGCGGACACCTGAATACTCTTCGCCAGCGCAAGCTCCTCGTCGATCCTGGAAGCCTCCGCCGCGATATACCGCTTCAACGCGCCGACCGTGGAATTGATGTCGTCCGAAAGGTTGGAGAATTCCACATTCGTGCGTACATCCACCACCTCGTCAAGGTTTCCGTCCGTGATTCTTGTAAGGGAACGGTTGACCTTTTCCAGATTCCTGACGATGAGTATTCTGACAAGAACAAAGACCAGAGAGAACAGCGACAGAAAAAGAAGAATTTCCGCAATGCCCATCGTCCGGAGAGAAGTATTCCGCTGAAGGATGATCTCGTTTTCCGGAAGGACTGCCACAATATAATATCCTTCTGAATAAATATAGAGGCACGAGCACGCCTGGCCGTAAACCTGCGTATGGAACACTTCGTTCTCCGGCATGGAATCGCGGTCTATCCAGATTCCGGTGGCAGACAGATTCTCTCCTTCGTTCCCGTAGAGATCGCTGACGATGATCCATTCCTCATCGGCGATGATCACGCAGCCGCTCCGTCCTACATGGCGGTTCTTTGCGGCGTTGATAACAAACCTGTCGATATCCTGCCGGAAACGTTCTCCGTCATATCCTACTTCGATAAAGCCGCCGGCCTTCAGTACGACCCCGGCATATTTTCTTGAGAGAGAGGGGTCGAACGAGGTCGGCCGATAGCTCTGGACATATTCCGTCTCCGTCCCGTCCAGCAGGCAGAGGAACTCCGCCGATTGCCCTCCTCCTCCCATATCATATTCCAGAAACGCCGGATGGGTCGTCGAGACAATAATCCCGTTTTCATCGACGAGGTTGATTTCCGCTACGTCGAAATCCTCCATCAGTCTGAACAGCCCGGAGCTCTCTGCCGCCGCTCCCTTGTCGACCTCTTGCGCGATCCTTCTGCACAGGTCCAGAAGGTTTTCGTCTGACGCATCGATGACATCCTGCCTCACATCGCCGACATTGGTTTCCAGAAGCATTGCCGCGTTGCTTTTGGACATGGTCGTCTGGTGGATCCAGGCAAATACCATCGACGTCAGGAACATGACCGCGACGATCAGCAGAAGCCAGCGGCAGAATGTGCGCGAGATGGTTGTTCTGCCGCCTCTGTTTTTTGCTCCGTCCATATACTTACTCTTCTATATCAAGAAACGCCGACAGTCCTGTAGCTTCAAGCACCTCCATGACGTCCGGCTGTATGTGGCGGACAAGCATGGAGCCCTGCCTGTTCATCAGCTTCTTGGCCAATGAAATAATGCGCAGACCCGCGGAGGTGATATACGTCAGCTTTTCAAACTCAAAAACCAGTTCTGTCATCCCGGGTACCGCGGCATGCAATTCTTTTTCCAGCTCCCGTGAAGAGACGGTATCCAAACGCCCGTCCAAAGCGATCGTAAGCCGATTCCCTTCGCATGTTTTTATGATTTCCATAGGTATTACACTCCTGCCCATTTTTATCGTTTTCCCACAGGGGCGCCCGGATCGGTCCGGCGCCTGCGTATCCGCAGGGTGACTGCTTTACGGGCCGGCGGGAATTTGTTTTATTGTAGCAGAGATAACCCATGTTTGCAAGACAGAGGGCGTCCGATACTATTGTTTCAAAAACATACGCTGCTGCTTCCCGCAGCTTGCACGCCGGCCGGAAAAAAACGAGAGCTGCAGCATCCCTTGCGGTATGCTGCAGCTCCTTTTAAAGTCTGTGTGTCAGGAAGATTTACACGGGGCCTTCACTGGGTAAACGTGCCAAAGCCGGCAACTGCCTCATCTATGGTCATCACACCCGTTCCGACAAGATAACCGGCCAGCCTCAACTGGATGACTGCGTCATCCGTCAAGCCGATTACCTCCGGCGACAGGATCCGGGATTCCGGAACGGTCCCTAATGCGGCGTACATGCTGTTAAAAGACAGGTCCTTCGTCGGCGATATCAGCCCCTTATTTTGCGCCATCTCGTTCAGTTCCCGCGGCGTGATCAGAAAACGCATAAATTCGTTGGCCATGTCCAGATTTGAACTGTCTTTGTTGACAGAGAACTGCAGATTCGGCATGTCAAGAAAATATGCTCCTTCCTCCGCCATGGGAACGGGGGCAAAGGTGTATGTAAAGGGGTTGGCAATAAATGCCTCAGAACGGCTCTCCCGCTTCTTTGTTCCGGACACTGCGTCACCGGAGCAGAGCATCATGGGTACGTCCCCTTCAAAGAAGCGAAGGATCACGGCGTCATAGTTATTTTCAATCTCTGCACACGCATCAAGGTCTACACAGCCGTCGTTCAGGAACTGCACGAGCTTCTCAAGAGCGGGCCGCATATACTCGCCGGCTGATGCGTCAAGCGCATTGAGCTTTTTAACAGCCTCTTCATCGTGCGCCACTGTTCCACAGAAGTACGGGTAAAGCACCAAGGTAAAAAGTGAAGTCGTCTCCTTTTTGGAGAAGCCCATCATCGGGTTTTCATAGCCCTTTTCCCGGAAGGCGCCGCATACGGCCACGAGCTCCTGATAGGTCGTGGGGACGCTCAGGCCTTCCTTTTCGAAAAGGCTGTTGTTCACAAGCATGCCGTAGGTGTTGGAGAAAACCGGGACCATCGGGAGCGTACCGTCCTCCGTTTTCAAAAGGATATTGCCGCGGATGCAGCCCAGATCAAGGCCCAGCGCGGGATCGGCCAGATTCTCGGCATGGTCGATGGACGCCTTATACTGGTCCCGCCCGTACATCCAGGAGTAATTGACGTAGATGTCGGGCGTCGTGTCTCCGTTCAGGACCGTGCCGATCATGTTTGGATAGTCGTCAACCTTTGTAAACGTCAGTTCCACTTTGGGATAATACGCATTGAAACGGTCAAATTCGGCTTCCAGCGCCTCAAAGTTGTCGTAACCGCCGACAACGCTGATCTGGCAGGCGGCGGAAGTATCCAGGGAAGGCCGGAAGCCCTCCTCCGTCGCCGCTTCCTGCTTTTCAGCGCCGCATGCCGTCAGGCTCAGGATCATCAGCGCCGCCAACAAAACGCATATCGTCTTTTTCATTCTTTCCCTTTCTTTTTTTAATTCTTCGGTCCCTCCGACAACGGGTCATGTTTCCGCGTATGTATTTGCTTTTTTGTCACCGGTCATACTCTTCAGGCCGCACCGCACAATACGGCTCCCCTTGTACGCATGGATTAGTCCGCGCCGGCCGGATCCGGGATTTGGATGCGCGCTCCCTTCAGTGCGTCCGCAGGCGGTATCGCCTTATAAAAATTATACCATATGGACGAGGGTTTTTCAACCGGCTTGCCATTCGATATAATACGAATCTCAAACAGAAACCTTTACACGGATCCGCCTTCGGCGCCTTTTACGGATAAACCGCCTTCCTCCGCTTCGGGTGCTGTTATTCCCCTCTGCAGATGCGGATCACATTGCCGCCGAGATATTCGCGGTACTTGTCATCGCACGATACGAAGATGACCTGGTTTTTCCGGGCAAAATCCCGGATCAGCGCACAGGCCTGCCGGGTGCGTCCGGGGTCCATGTCCGTAAAGGGATCGTCGAACACGGCCACACAGCCGCCCTCGGGAAACAGGTGCCGCAGCACCGCAAGCCGGAAGGCCAGGGCCACGGTGTCTTTTGTCCCGTCCGAGAGGATGTCCGCCGTGAGCAGGCTGCTTCCGCTGGAGATCGTGCTTCCAAGGTCTTCGCGGATCGCCCTCAGGCTTATCTGCCCGCCCGACAGGACGGCGAGATTCTCGCCGAAGGCCCGCTCGACGTCCGCGAGGGGATTGCCCTTCGCGGCGTTTTTGATCTCCAGGAACACATCCAGGATGTGCTTCCAGTGGGCGTGCTCCTCCTTCTGCTTTGAAAGGAGAGCGTCCGCCGCGAGGTACGCCTCCGAATACTCCTCCGCGGACTTCTCCCCCAGGGCCCTTTCCGCCGCCGAGAGGCTCACGCGAAGGCTCTCAAGCTGCTCCTCGTCCGCGTCGATGCGCGCCTTCAGCTCTCTGTCATACCCGTCGGGATCTGCGATACGGGCAAACTCCGCCGGCGTCTGTTCGGCATGCTCCGCCCGATACCGGAGCTCGTCGACCGCCCGCTCCTTCGCCTTCCGGTCGGCGGCCAGCTTCTCCGTATCCCCGTACTTCTTCTCATAGGAATCGATCCGGCTAGATTGCCTGCCGATAAAAACGTCTATATTTTCGCCTGCAAGCGCGGCGATCTCTTTTCTGATCTCCGCCGTGCTCTTTTCCGGCGCCGGGATCCCCGCGGCCTCCGCCCGGAGCTCCTCCCAGCTCTGGTCTCCGAGGGCGGAGCTCAGCCGGGTCTCCAGGCTTTCCAGCTCTCTTTTGAGGTCCTTCCGGAGTTCCCGCCTCTCCTTCAGCTCCTCGCAGGACGCCGCGCCGCAGCGCTTTAGGAGCTCCTCCAGCCGCGCCTTCCTGTCCTCGAGGTCTCTCCGGATCGCGGCGGCGTCGGTCCCCTTCGGCATGAGCCGGATCTCCGCCACGCCGGGGACGACGATCTCCACCGCCTCTCTGATGTCGAGGGTATCGCCGCGGACCGGGATCTCCTCCCCGGTGAGGGAGGACCTGACCCGGATCTCCTTATCGCCGAGCTGCCGGATACGCGCGCTGAGATTCAGACCCTTCAGGTTTGCCGTATCCGCCGCGATGCCCGCCGCCAGGGCCTCCGCCGTTTTTACGTCCTCCGGGCTGACCTCGCCGAGGGTCTCCAGGGCGCTCCGGCACTCGTCCCGCTGCGCGGCGAGGGCGCTGACCGCGTCGTACTTCTCCCGGAGGCAGGCCGCGCGCAGCGCCTCCCGGAGGCTCTCCGCCGCGCGCAGCTTCCGTTCCGCCGCCGGCCAGTCCGCAAGGGCATCCCGCATCTCACCGAGCTCCTGCTCCGCCTTTCGGAGGAGCTGCCTGTCGGCGTTCTGCGAGGCGATGAGGCTGCGCACCTTTGAAAAGCGTTCCCGCCTCTCCTTTGTCTCCTGCAGACTCTGCTTCCGGGACCGGAGCCGGGCGTTGATCTGCTCCACCGCTCTTTCGGCGTTCTCGGCGGCGGTCTGCTCCTCCGCGACGCGCTCCCGCGCATAATAGGCCGCGAGGATGGTACCGCCCCCCTGCCGCCAGGGATTGCCGATCCCGCGCTTTCTTCCGCCCTCCGGCATGTCGGCGGCGAAATCCCATCTGCCCTCATAGGAGGCGACGGTTTTCCGCAGCTCCGCTTCCATGCCGTCGATGTCGATCCCGCCGGTTTCCATGACCGCCTTCGTGAGCGTCCCCGCCAGCTCGTCCATATTGGCGGAGACCGTGCCGGAGAGCAGGCTCCTCAGCACCGTCTGCTCCCTGCGCCGGGAGGCAAAGACCAGCTCGTCATAGACGCCCTTTCCGTAGCCCAGCTCCTCCGTGAGGATCTGCCGCACGGTTTCGGGGTCCCGGATGCCGGTGCCGTCCGGCAGCGTCAGCCTGACGGCGCCGTTCTTTCCGGCCCACTCCTTGGAGAGCGTATAGCTCCCCTTCCGGGTCTGAAACCGGAGGACGCCGTCGACGGTATCCCCCTGGTAGGGGCCGACGCTTTTCGGGAAACAGCGGTCCTTGAACTCCCGGTCTTTTCTCCCGTCGATGGCCGCGTCCTGGAAAAACATCGCATACAGGAGATCGACGAGCGTGCTTTTGCCCGATTCGTTCTCGCCGAGGACCAGGTTCAGTCCCCCGTCAAACGCAAAGGACCGGTCCCGGAGGCCGGCAAATTGATCGCAGCGGATTTCCTTGATTTCCATCTCTTCTCCCTCCTCAGGTCCGGTGCTTCCGGATCAGCTCGCAGGCCATCTGCAGCTCTCCGGGGTCGGAGAGGGACTCCAGCAGCCTTGCCGCGAAGCCGATCTCCGCAAACTCCGACCGGATGCGCTCCGGCGAGATACGCACGCAGAGCTCCGTGTCGGCGATCTCATAGGTCAGAAAACGCCCGAGCGCCGCGTCATAGGCCTGCTGCTTTGCGGCATACTGCTCCTCCGGGATCGCGCCCCGCAGCGTCAGCCGGACGACGGAATCATCCGGGAGACCCTGCACCGTGGAAAGGATCGTCTCCTCGAGGGTGTTTTCGCCCGCGGTCACGGTCAGATCGTAGAAGCGGATGCGGCCGCTTTCATAGCTGTGCGCGGAGACCGCGGTCCCGCCCGCGCCGCGCGCAAGACTCACGACAAAGCACAGGCCGCTCGTGTTGTTGCTCAGATCCGTCTGCTCCGGGGTCCCGGGGTTGAAGATCCTGTACCCCGCCGTATCCCTCCCGTCCGGGAGATCGGCGGGATAAGGGATATGCGTATGCCCGATCAGCCAGGCGTCCACGGGGATTGCGAGCAGCTCCTTCTCCGTCATCAGGAAGTATTCGTTCTTCATATCCGGGGTCAGCCCGGCCAGAGCGCCGTGCGCGAGGCCCACATGATAGTCCGCATCGTCCATCCCGCACGCCCGGATCCAGGCGAGGTTATTCTCCTTCGAATGCTTGGACTGGCAGAAGGCGGGATAGAAGCTGACGCTCTCCTCCCCCAGGTCAAAGCGCAGTTTCTCAAAGGCCGTGATCAGGATGACGTTGTGCTCCAGCCCGGCGAGGGCGTTCTGAAAGTCCCTCCAGACCTTCTCCTCCCCCGTGTAGTAGTCGTGGTTCCCGGGCAGGACGAGCACCCGGCCCCCGAAGCGCGCGAGGATCGCCGCCGCTTCCCGGACGTCCTGCGTCCTGACGGCGCTGATGTTGTCAAAGAGGTCGCCGGTGATCACGAAGAAATCACAGTGCAGGCGCTCCGCCTCCGTGACGCAGCGCGCGAGACAGTCGAAGCGGCTTTGGATCAGGCGGTCTTTGATTTCCGGGTAGCGGTCGTATTTCTTTCCGATGTGGATGTCGCCGGTGACAAACAGTTTCAGCATGGCGCTCTCCCCTCCTGCTTATTCTGTCTGTATCATATCACATTTTTTCGCGCTTGCAACGAATTCCTGCCGCCGCAAACCCTTGTGCTTTTCCCCGGGGTATGGTAAACTGGACCAGGCCGCGCGGGCTCCGGGCTCTGCTGCGGCCCAATCCGAGAAAGGAAGTGCACACTATGCGTTATAAAATTCAGGGCGACACCATGCCCGTCGTGATCTGCACCCTCGACGCCGGGGAGTCCGTGGTCTGCGAGGCCGGCGCCATGAGCTGGATGAGCCCCAACATGGAGATGGCGACGAAAGCCGGCAGCGCCGGCGGCTTCTTCGGCCGCATGCTCTCCGGGGAATCCGGCTTTCAGAACCACTACACCGCAAAGGGCGGCAGCGGCCTCATCGCCTTCACCTCCAGATTTCCGGGCAACATTCTCGCCATCGACGTCACGCCCGACAAGCCCATTATCATCCAGAAACGGGCCTTCCTCGCCTGCACCGCCGGCGTGAACACGGAGGTCTTCTTTCAGAAGAAGATCGGCACCGCCCTCTTCGGGGGCGAGGGCTTCATCATGCAGAAGCTCTCCGGCAGCGGCACCGTATTTCTCGAACTGGACGGCTCCATCGTCAACTACTCTCTCCGGGAAGGGGAGCAGATGCTCATCTCCACCGGGCATCTCGCGATGATGGAGGCCTCGGTCTCCATGGATATTCAGCAGATCAAGGGCGTCAAGAACGTCCTCTTCGGGGGCGAGAGTCTCTTCAACACCGTGGTCTCCGGTCCGGGCACCGTCACGCTGCAGACCATGCCGATGTCGAATCTTGTCGCCGAGGTCGTGTCCCGCATCCCCACGAAGACGAGCTGATACTGTTTTTCAACAAAAAGCCCCGGCATATGCAGATCCCCCGGCGTTCATTCGCCGGGGGATCTTGATCTTTCCTGTTCAGTTCTCTTCGTATTTCTGAAACACCGGCTCGACGAGATAGGTGCTGAGCCAGGCGGCGAGGGCGGGGCAGACGATGAGCGGCGCGAGGAAGCGGAACCCAAGATAGAGCGCCGCGCCCCAGAGGAGCGCCATGGCGGCGCTTCTGAGGATATGCCCGAAGGCGAGCTTCAGCGACGTGAGAAGGAGCGGTCCCGTCCTCATCGTGAAGCGGGAGAGCAGGGGCCAGAGCCAGCAGAGAAAGCACAGCAGGAAAAAGCCGAGCAGCAGCATCCAGATCACGAGGAGATACGGCAGGCCCTCCCCGCGCCGGAGGACGAAAAGCGGGATGAGAAAGAGCGGCGCGCAGACGGCAAGCACCGCGAGCGCCGCGAGGACGCCCTCCCGGAGTTCGTTTTTAAATGTTGAGAAAAACCGGGCCAGCACCGTATCCTCCCCGCGCCGGATGCTGTGCACCGCGGCGTCGTAGAGGGCGGCGCTTGCGGGGCCGAGCGTGACAACGGGGAGGGAGAAAAGCGTCCACAGAAGACTCAGCATCACGAAATCCCCCAGGGTCCCCAGCGGCTTCCAGAGCCAGTTTTCCGCATTGAAGAGGCTTTTCATCTCACCCGACGAGCGCCGGTACCAGCGCGGCCAGCTTCTCCGCGAGCTTCCGGTGGGCGTCCCGGGTGAGGTGGGTGAAGTCCACGGGGTTGAACGCGCAGAATTCCCCGGCGTTCAGATAGTGCGCGCCGTTGCGCTCTGCCACGGTCTCGAGATACTTCGGCAGGGCGACGGACTTCTCTACGCAGCCCTTGCCCATCACCTCGTCATGGAAGCCCTCTCCCAGCGGCGGCGGGCAGATCACCAGGATGTTCGGCGTCTTTCCGCCCCAGCAGTCCACAGTCCTGCACTTCTGGATAAGGCGCTCCATCCCCACGGCGATGGCCGCCGCGTTTGCCGCGAATCGCTCCTTGGTATCGTTGGTGCCGAGCATGAGGATAAGAAGACTCACCGGCTCATGGGTCATGAGGATGGGATAGGCCGCATGCAGCCCGTCCATGGCCTCATGCAGGGGATCGGAGAAGACAGAGGTCCGGCCGCCGAGACCTTCCTCCAGCACCAGGTACTCCTCTCCCAGCAGCCGCTGCAGCAGGCAGGTCCAGCGCTCATCCTCGTTGAAACGGTTGCCCCCGTCGGCGCAGTCGCCGGGATCGGCGCAGTAGCCGTGGGTATTGGAATCGCCAAAGCAGACAATGTGTTTTTTCATGCTGTTCTCCTTCTTCGTATCGTCTTTCGTCGGTTGCGAAACGCCGGTTCCGCAATCGGCTGTGGTTTGTCTTGCGTTTTCGTGTCACCATCTTACCACAGGCGGGGCGCTTTGTCAGCCGTTTTTTCAACTGAAATTTCAAGTTATTTATTCTTGAAAATTTCTTTCATCACTGTTACACTGTTCTCACAGAGACTTCAACCAAGAAATGATCAGGGAGGTTTTTGATATGGACAAATCAAAGCTCGCGCAGAGCCGGCAGTGGATCGAGGAGGAGCTTGACCGCTGTGTCAACTTCTGGCTCAAAAACGGCATGGACCCGGTAAACGGCGGCGTGTACACCTGCCTTGACCGGGAGGGGAAGATCTTCTCCACGGACAAGAGCGTCTGGATGCAGGGCCGCTGCGGCTGGATCTTTGCCTGGCTCTGCCGTGTGTACGGCGTGAAGGACGAGTGGCTCGCCGCGTCGAAGAGCTGCCTGGACTTCATGGAGGCCCACTGCATCAACCGCGAGGCCGGGGACCGGATGTACTTTACCGTCACCGCCGACGGCAGGCCCCTGCGCCAGCGCCGCTACTTTTTCTCCGAGGCCTTTTACGCCATGGCCAACGCCGAATACTACGGCGTCACCGGGGACAGGGATTGTCTCGAGCGCGCCCGCCGCGCCTATGAGATCTACTGGGATCTCGCCCAGGGGAAGGAAGACCCCACCGGTCTCGGCCCCAAGACCATCCCCGAGACCCGCACCGGCCGCGCCTTCGGCATCCCGATGATCTACCTGAACGTCACAAGCGTCATGCTGCGCTCTGACCCGGAGCACAAGGCGCTCTATGAGGAGCGCGCCGCCAGATGCGTGGAGGACATCTTCCGCTACCACGTGAAGGACGATCTCGGCTGCGTGCTGGAAAACGTCGGCCCGAACGGCGAGGCGCGGCTCGACTTTACCGAGGGGCGCATCGTGAACCCCGGCCACGACATCGAGGGCGTGTGGTTCCTGCTCGAGCATGCAAAGCGCACCGGCGAAACGGCGCTCGTCGCGAAGGCGGAGACCATCTTCAACCGCGCCATCAACGCCGGCTGGGACAAGGAGTACGGCGGACTCCTGTACTTCATCGACTGCCTGGGCCGCCCGCCCGAGGCCTATGAGCACGACATGAAGCTCTGGTGGCCCCACGACGAGATCCTCATCTCCTCCCTCATGCTCTACCGCGACACGGGCAAGGAGGAGTATCTCGACTGGTTCTACAGGACGCTCGACTACAGCAGGGCCCACTTCTCCGATCCGCAGTACGGCGAGTGGTACGGCTACCTCCGCCGGGACGGCAAGCCCACGGAGCCCGCCTGCAAGGGCTCGACCTTCAAGG
>CAMHEN010000057.1 GCA_946184165.1 uncultured Clostridia bacterium
GAGATGTGCCAGTCCATCGGCGAGCCGGTCATCCCCTCCGAGATCACCTATAACCTGGAGGAGGCCAGAGCGGCGGCGGAGCGCATCGGCTACCCGGTGGTCCTGCGCCCGGCCTTCACCCTCGGCGGAACGGGCGGCGGCTTTGCCAATAACGAGCAGGAGCTCGAGGAGATCGGCGTCAACGCCTTCCGCCTCTCGCCGGTCCACCAGGTGCTCATCGAGAAGAGCGTCAAGGGCTACAAGGAGATCGAGTTTGAGGTCATGCGCGACTCCAACGACCGCGCCATCACCATCTGCGGCATGGAGAACGTGGACCCCGTCGGCGTGCACACCGGCGACTCCATTGTGGTCGCGCCCATCCTCTCGCTCAATGACCACGATCTCAAAATGCTCAACGACAGCGCCATCAAAATCATCCGCGAGCTCAAGATCGAGGGCGGCTGCAACGTACAGTTCGCGCTCAACCCCACGAGCAGCGAATACTATCTCATCGAGGTAAACCCCCGCGTCTCGCGCTCCTCGGCCCTCGCCTCCAAGGCCAGCGGCTATCCCATCGCCCGCGTCACGGCGAAGATCGCCCTCGGCATGGCGCTGGAGGAGATCCCGGTTGCCGGCGGCAACGCCGCCATGGAGCCGAGCCTTGACTATATCGTCGCGAAGTTCCCTCGCTTCCCCTTTGACAAATTTACCTCCGCCCCCAACATTCTGGGCACCCAGATGAAGGCCACCGGCGAGGTTATGGGCATCGGCTCCAACCTTGAGGAGTGCCTTCTCAAGTCTGTGTGCTCCCTCGAGATCGGCGTGGATCACTTCTATATGCCGAAGTTCAATTCCTGGAGCGACGAGGAGCTCCTGCGCTATATTGCCGACTTCCGCCACGACGGGGTCTTTGCCGTGTTTGAGCTTCTGCGCCGCGGTGTATCCGTCGAAAAGCTCCACGAGGTCACCATGATCACGGAGCTCTTTCTGGAGTCCTTCG
This sequence comes from uncultured Clostridia bacterium, assembly GCA_946184165.1. Classification (GTDB taxonomy): domain Bacteria; phylum Bacillota; class Clostridia; order Oscillospirales; family Oscillospiraceae; genus Limivicinus. Next base: position 980 of record CAMHEN010000057.1, read on the forward strand.
GGAAGATCGTGGACATGGAGCACAAGCTCAAGGCACGGGTCAACGATGTGGCCCTTCTGCGCGAGGCAAAGCAGATGGGCTTTTCGGACAGATGCATCGCGCGGCTATGGAATCTCAGCGAGACGGAGATCTACGAGCGCCGCCGCAAGAAGGGCATCACACCGGTCTTTCGCATGGTGGACACCCTGCACACCGGCAAGTACATCGCCTATCTCTACTCCTCCTACTCGGGGGAGAACGACTCCAGACTCACACAAAAGAAAAAGCTCGTGGTCCTCGGCGCGGGGCCTATCCGTATCGGCCAGGGCGTAGAGTTTGACTATTCCACGGTCCATGCGGTGCAGACCATCAAGCGCAACGGCTATGAGGCCATCATCATCAACAATAACCCCGAGACCGTCTCCACCGATTACACCACCGGCGACAAGCTGTATTTCGAGCCCCTGACGCCGGAGCATGTCATGGCGATCCTGGACTTTGAGCAGCCCGAGGGCGTCATCGCCTCTCTCGGCGGGCAGACGGCCATCAACCTGGCGCAGCCCCTCATGGAGCGCGGCGTGCGGATCGTCGGCACTGACTGCGCCGCGATCGAGCGGGCGGAAAACCGCGACAGCTTTGAAAAAATCCTGCTGGAGCTGAACATCCCCCAGCCCACCGGCACCGCCGTCACCAACATTGAGGACGGCATCGCCGCCGCCCAGCGCATCGGCTATCCGGTGCTTGTGCGCCCCAGCTTCGTCCTCGGCGGCAGGGCCATGGAGATTGTCGCGAACGAGGAGATGCTGCGCCACTATCTCAAGACCGCCGTGGAGATCGACGCCGACAAGCCCGTGCTGGTGGACAAGTACATCATGGGCCGCGAGGTGGAAGTGGACGCCATCTGCGACGGGCGGGACGTGTTCGTCCCCGGCATCATGGAGCTCGTGGAACGCACCGGCGTTCACTCCGGCGACTCCATCAGCGTCTACCCCTCCTTCTCAATTTCCAACAAGGTCAAGGGCGTCATCCTCCAGTATGCCAAAAAGCTGGGGCTCGGCATCGGGATCATCGGCCTGTTCAACATCCAGTTCATTGTCGATAAAGAGGAAAACGTCTATATCATCGAGGTCAACCCCCGCTCCTCCCGCACGGTCCCCTTCCTGTCGAAGGCCACCGGCTGGTCCCTCGCGGATATCGCCACCGAGGTCATCATGGGCAAGAGCCTCAAGGAGCAGGGCATCTTTGACCTCTATCCCGAGGAAAAGAAGCGCCACTATGTGAAAGTGCCGGTCTTCTCCTGGAACAAAATCAAGGGCCTCGACGCCTACCTGAGCCCGGAGATGAAGTCCACCGGCGAGGCCATCGGCTATGACGACAAGCTCTCCCGCGCCATGTACAAGGCTCTGCAGGCCTCCGGCATGAAGCTGCAGAACTACGGCACCGTCTTCGTTACAATCGCCCGCGAGGACCGGGACGAGGCCCTGCCTCTGGTGCGCCGCTTCTATGACATGGGCTTCAATATTGAAGCCACACATGGTACCGCTGTTTTCCTTAAGGAGCATGGCATCCGCACACGCGTAAAAAAGAAGATCAGCGAGGGGAGCGACGAAATCCTCGACTCCATCCGCGCGGGCTACGTCAGCTATATCATCAACACCCGCGCCATCTACAGCGGCCGCCATCTTGAAGACGGCGTGATTATCCGCCGCTGCGCCACCGAGAATAACGTGACGATCTTCACCTCCCTCGACACCGTGCGTGTGCTGCTGGACGTGCTGGAGGAGACGACCATCACCGTCTCCACGATTGACTCGTGATGATGAAGCAGGGCATTTTTACCGTAACCGAAAGCAGCCCCCTCACCGAAAAGGTCTCGCGCCTTGTCCTGCGGGGCGACGTCTCGGCGATCGAGAGACCGGGGCAGTTTGTACAGCTCAGACTGGATGGGCTCTATCTGCGCCGCCCCTTCTCCGTGTGCGACCGGGCCGGTGACAGCTTTACGATCCTGTTTGAAGCGGCGGGGAAGGGGACGCGCCTGCTGCGGGACGAAAAGCCCGGCGCGGAGATCGACGTGCTGACGGGCCTCGGCAACGGCTTTGACCTCTTCGCCTGCGGGGATACGCCGCTGCTTATCGGCGGGGGCACCGGTATCTCGCCGCTCTACTGGCTGGCTAAGGAGCTGATCCGCGAGGGCAGGCGCCCGACGGCGCTCCTGGGCTTCAACACCGCAGCCGATGTGTTTTACGAAGAAGACTTCCGCGCCCTCGGCATCGAGACCGTTGTCACCACCGCGAACGGCAGCCGGGGGGTGAAGGGCTATGTCACCGACGCGATGGACCGGCCCCACTCCGGCTTTTATACCTGTGGGCCGGAGGACATGATAAAGGCCGTCTGCAGCCGGAGCGACAGGCCCGGCCAGCTCAGCTTTGACAGGCGCATGGGCTGCGGCTTCGGGGCCTGCATGGGCTGCACGGTGAAAACGACGAACGGCCTCAAACGCATCTGCAAAGAGGGTCCGGTCCTGGACCGCAAGGAGGTCCTATGGGAAAACTGAGCGTCAGTCTCTGCGGGATCGAGCTGGATAACCCCGTGATCCCGGCCTCCGGGACCTTCGGTTACGGGTACGAATTCGCGGAGCTCTATGATATCAACTGCCTCGGCACCTTCTCCTTCAAGGGGACGACGCTGCAGCCGCGCGCGGGGAACAGGCTTCCCCGCATCGCCGAGGGGAACGCCGGTATGCTCAATGCCGTGGGACTTCAGAACCCCGGTGTGGACGCGGTCATCCGGGAGGAACTGCCGAAGCTCGCCCGGGTCTTTCACAAGCCCGTCATTGCGAACGTCAGCGGCTTCTCCGTCTCGGAATACGCGGAGGTCTGCCGCAGACTGGACGGCGTGCCCCAGGTGGGCTGGCTGGAAGTCAACATCAGCTGCCCCAACGTCCACGGCGGCGGGATGAGCTTCGGCACCGATCCCGGGGCTGCCGCGGAGGTGACGGCGGCGGTCAGACGGGTGACCGCGAAGCCCGTGATCGTGAAGCTCTCGCCCAACGTCACCGACATCGCCGCCATCGCGAAAGCCTGCGAGGATGCGGGCGCGGACGCGGTGAGTCTCATCAATACCGTCATGGCCATGCGCATCGACCTCAAGACGCGGCGGCCGGTGCTCGCAAACCGTACCGGCGGCCTCTCGGGCCCCGCGGTGTTCCCGTTGGCCCTGCGCATGGTGTGGCAGGTGCATGAGGCGGTAAGGATCCCGATCATCGGCCTCGGCGGCGTGCAGAGCGCGGAGGACGTGATCGAGATGATGCTCGCCGGGGCGACGGCGGTGCAGGTCGGCGCTGCCAATCTGGTAAAGCCCTTTGCCTGCCGGGACATTATACAGGCGCTCCCGGAGACCATGGAGCGCTATGGAATCGAAAAACTATCTGAAATAACAGGAGGTGCCCACGGATGGGAAAAGATGTGATCGTAGCCTGCGACTTTGCAGGCGCGGAGGAGACCTTCGCCTTCCTCGACAGATTCACGGAGGAGAAGCCCTTCGTCAAAATCGGCATGGAGCTTTTCTATGCCGAGGGCCCACAGATCGTGCGGGACATCAAGGCGCGCGGACACAAGATCTTCCTTGATCTCAAGCTGCATGATATCCCGAACACCGTGCAGAAGGCCATGCGCGTGCTGTCGAATCTGGACGTGGACATCGTGAACCTCCATGCCGCGGGGACCGGAGCCATGATGCGCGCCGCGCTCGAGGGGCTGACACGTCCCGACGGGACCCGACCGCTGCTGATTGCCGTGACCCAGCTTACCAGCACCGACGAGGTAACCATGCGCTCGGAGCTTCTGATCGGCCTTCCCATGGAGGAGGTGGTCATACGCTACGCCCGCAGCGCCGCACAGGCGGGGCTGGACGGTGTAGTCTGCTCCCCGCTGGAGGCGGGCAAGGTCCACGAGAAATGCGGCGCTGACTTCCTCACGGTCACGCCGGGCGTGCGCTTTGCCGACGGGGACGCCGGCGACCAGAAGCGCGTCACCACCCCGGCGCAGGCAAAGGAGCTGGGGTCCGACTATATCGTGGTGGGCAGACCCATCACCCGGGCCGTGGACCCCGTGGCCGCTTACCGCAGATGTGTAAAGGAGTTCGTGGGATGAAGAAAACGATTGCAAAGGATCTCTTACAAATCGGGGCGGTCTTCTTCCGGCCGGATGAGCCCTTCACCTGGGCGAGCGGCATCAAGAGCCCTGTCTACTGTGACAACCGCCTGACCCTCACGGCGCCCGCGGTGCGGCTTGACGTGGAAAACGGCCTCGCCTCCCTCATCCGGGAACGCTACCCGGAGGCGGAGGTCCTCATGGGCACCTCCACCGCGGGCATCGCCCACGCGGCGATCACGGCCCATATTCTGAACATGCCCATGGGCTATGTCCGCTCCGGCGCAAAGGACCACGGACGGCAGAATCAGATCGAGGGAAAGCTGGAGCCGGGCCAGAAGGTCGTGGTTGTGGAGGACCTCATCTCCACCGGCGGCAGCGTTCTGGAGGTCGTCAGCGTCCTGCGCGGGGCAGGAGCCGAGGTGCTCGGCGTCGTGAGCATCTTCACTTACGGCATGAGGAAGGGGCTGGAGAGGCTGGCCGCGGCTGCGGTCGAGAACCACTCCCTCACGGATTTTGACACCGTCGCCGCCGTCGCCGCGGAGGAGGGCTATATCCGGGCCGAGGATGTGGCGCGGCTTATCCGCTTCCGGGACAACCCCACGGACGAGAGCTGGATCGGGGAGGGCAGAGCATGAGAAGTCTCATCGACATCCTGGACTTTTCCGTGGAGGAGCTGCAGGAGCTCATCGACACCGCAAATGACATCATCGCCCATCCCGACGCCTACAGCGAGCGCTGCCGCGGCAGGAAGCTCGCGACCCTGTTCTTTGAACCCTCCACGCGCACGCGCCTGAGCTTTGAGGCCGCCATGTACGAGCTGGGCGGCAACGTCATCGGCTTTGCCGAGGCAAAGAGCTCCTCCGCCGCAAAGGGGGAGAGCGTGGCGGATACCGCCCGGGTCATCTCCTGCTACGCCGACATCATCGCCATGCGCCACCCCAAGGAGGGCGCGCCCCTCGTGGCGGCGATGAACGCCTCCATCCCCGTCATCAATGCGGGCGACGGCGGGCACAACCACCCCACCCAGACCCTGGCGGACCTGCTGACCATCTACCGGGAGAAGGGGCGGCTCGGCAATCTGACTGTGGGCTTCTGCGGCGATCTGAAATTCGGCCGCACGGTCCACTCGCTCATCAGCGCCCTGTCCCGCTATGAGGGCATCCGCGTGGTGCTCGTCTCCCCGGAAGAGCTGAAGCTGCCGAGCTATGTCAAGAAGGACGTGCTCGCGGCTCACGGCATCCCCTATGTGCAGACCACCGACCTCGAATCGGTCATGCCCGATCTGGACATCCTCTATATGACCCGTGTCCAGCGGGAGCGCTTTTTCAACGAGGAGGATTACCTGCGCCTCAAGGACAGCTACATCCTCACGCCGGAGAGACTCCGGAACGCCAGGGCGGATCTCAGCATCCTGCATCCCCTGCCCCGCGTCAACGAGATTTCCGTCGCCATTGACGACGATCCCCGCGCCTGCTATTTCAAGCAGGTGCTCTACGGCAAATACATGCGCATGGCGCTGATTCTCAAGCTCTTGAAGGAGGCGGGAAGACTGTGAACATCGATTCCATCCAGAACGGCATCGTCATCGACCATATCACCGCCGGGCAGGGGATGCGGCTCTACGAGCTGCTGGGTCTTGAAAAGCTGGATTGCTCCGTCGCCATCATCAAAAATGTGGTCAGCCGTAAGCTCGGCAAAAAGGACATCATCAAAATCGATTCCGGCATCCACGTGAATTTCGACGTGATCGGCTACGTGGACCCCGGCGCCACGGTGAACATCATCCGCGACGGAAAGCTGGTGGAGAAGCGGACCATCGACATGCCCGAGACGCTCACCAACGTGATCTTCTGCAAGAACCCCCGCTGCATCACCTCCACCGAGCAGGAGCTCAGGCACGTAGTGAAACTCACGGACCGGAAGAACAAGATATACCGCTGCCTCTACTGTGAGACAAAAGCGAACTGAAGGAGGACAAGCCATGCGTAAAGTCGGCATCGTGATGGGCAGCGACAGCGACCTGCCCGTGATCGAAAAGGCTGTGAAAATCTTAAAGGAGCTGGAAATCCCCTTTGAGGCCCATGTCTACTCCGCCCACCGCACACCCGAACAGGCGCGCAGCTTTGCCCTCAATGCCCGCGAAAACGGCTTCGGCGTGATCCTCGCCGCGGCGGGGATGGCGGCGCATCTTGCGGGGGCCATCGCCGCGAACACCACCCTGCCCGTCATCGGCATCCCCTGCAGGGGACCGGCACTCGACGGGATGGACGCGCTGCTGTCTACGGTGCAGATGCCCTCCGGCATCCCCGTCGCAGCAGTCGGGATCGGAAACGGCGCGAACGCCGCCCTGCTCGCCGCCGAGATCCTGGCGGTGGAGGACGCAGATCTGGCCGTGCGCCTCACCGCAAAGCGGAAGGCCGATACCGAGGCGGTCCTGAAAAAAGACGCCGGGATCATGGAGAGACTGTAATACTATTATTCAATAAAAAGCCGACACTTTTTTGAATAGATGGTATCTGCGGCGGCATACAGTTGCTGACGCAACTGACGTCTCATACGATTTTCAACGCGCCATATGGCGCTATATAAAGTAGACGTTGTCTTCTTTTTAATGAAAATCAGTATAAAACACAGCTTTCCACAAAAACAAAGAACCAATCTTCAGGTTGTTTTACCCCGAAGGGTTTTATAATTGTTTTTGAGGCAGCTTTGCCGTCTCAAAAACACCATAAACGGAGCAAAGCGACGTCTCGCGCCGACCAAACGCGGCGTGTTACAGTCCGCCGCGTGCGATAAGCGCGAGCACCTTGATTGTGAAACATCGTTTCGCAATCAAAATAAAAAATAAAGGAGAAGTCACCATGGAAAAGAAACTCGTTTATACCGGAAAGACCAAGAATGTTTACGCCCTTGAAAACGGCAACTACCTGCTCAAGTTCAAGGACGACTGCACCGGCAAGGACGGTGTGTTTGATCCGGGCGAGAACTCCGTCGGCCTGACCATTGAGGGCGTGGGCGATGTGAACCTGCGCATGTCCATCTATTTCTTTGAAAAAATCAATGCCGCCGGTATCCGCACACACTTTGTGAGTGCCGATCTCAGCGACACCACCATGGAAGTTCTCCCTGCCAAGGTCTTCGGCAAGGGGCTGGAGGTCATCTGCCGCCACAAGGCCGTGGGCTCCTTCATCCGCCGCTACGGCGATTATATCGAGCCCGGCACCGATCTGCCCGCCTATGTGGAGATGACCTTCAAAAACGATGAGAAGGGAGATCCCCTGGTCACGAAGGACGGCCTCATCGTCCTCGGCGTCATGACCGGCGAGCAGTACGACGAGATCAAGCGCATGACCCAGCAGATCACCCAGATCGTGGCCGATGAGATGAAGGCCCGCGGCATGGTTCTCTACGACATCAAGTTTGAGTACGGCTACGACGCGGACGGAAACGTCATGCTCATCGACGAGATTGCCTCCGGCAACATGCGCGTCTACAAGGACGGCGAGTACATCGACCCGATGACGCTCTCCCGCCTGTTCTTCGCCTGATGGGCGGCTTCTTTGGCGCTGTCTCCCGGCGCGACGTTGTCCTCGATGTTTTCTTTGGCACCGACTACCACAGCCATCTCGGCACCCGCAGCGCCGGCATGGCGATCTGGGGGGAGAAGGAGGGATTCTGCCGCGAGATCCACTCCATTGCGAACACCCCCTTCCGCACCCGCTTTGAAAAGGATCTCGCGGAATTCAAGGGCACGAGCGGCGTCGGCTGCATCAGCGATTCCGACCCCCAGCCGCTTCTGGTGCGCTCCCACCTGGGGCTCTATGCCATCACCACGGTCGGGCAGATCAACAACGCGGAGGAGCTGGTGGAGACCTATTTTTCAGACCATGGCCACCAGTTCATGGCCATGGGCTCCGGCCGGGTCAACAGCACGGAGTTGGTCGCCGCCCTCATCAACGAGAGCGAGACCCTCACGGAGGGCATCCTGAACGCCCAACGGCTCATCGACGGCTCCATGACTATCCTGCTCATGACCGCCGAAGGCAGCATCATCGCCGCCCGCGACCGCTTCGGCAGGCTCCCGGTCCTGGTGGGAGCGGACAGGGACGGCCACTGTGTCGCCTTCGAGTCTTTTGCCTACCAGAAGCTCGGCTATCACACCGTCCATGAACTCGGCCCGCAGGAGATCGTGCGCATCACGGCGGAGGGATATGAGACGCTCTCGCCTCCCGCGGACAAGATGAAGATCTGCGCCTTCCTCTGGACCTATTACGGCTACCCCAACTCCAACTACGAGGGCGTCAACGTGGAGCTCATGCGCTACCGCAACGGCGAGATCATGGCCCGCAATGAAAAGGCCGCCGGCACCCTGCCTAAGGTGGACTATGTGGCGGGCGTCCCGGACTCCGGCATCCCCCACGCCATAGGCTACGCGAACCGGAGCGGCAGACCCTTCGCCCGGCCCTTCGTGAAATACACCCCCACCTGGCCGCGCTCCTTCATGCCTGCCAATCAGGACGTGCGCGATCAGGTGGCGAAGATGAAGCAGATCCCCGTGCCGGAGCTCATAGAGGATAAGAAGCTCCTCTTCGTGGACGACTCCATCGTCCGCGGCACACAGCTCCAGGGCACGGTGGACTTCCTCTTTGAATCCGGCGCCGCCGAAGTGCACATGCGCTCGGCCTGCCCGCCCATCATGTACGCATGCAAATACCTGGCCTTCTCCCGCAGCAACAACGACCGGGATCTTCTGGCCCGCCGCATGGTCCAGAAGCTGGAGGGCGAGGCGGGACTGAAGCACCTGGAGGAGTACAGCGACTCCACCACCGAGCGCGGCCGCTGCCTGCTGCACGCCATCTGCGAAGAGCTGGGCTTCGACTCCCTGGGCTATCAGTCTCTGGACGGCCTGCTGGAGGCCATCGGCATAGACCGCGACAAAATCTGCACCTACTGCTGGACAGGAAAGGAATAAAAACATGGTAAAGTCGCATTCCGCCTCTTACGCCGCCGCCGGCGTCAATATCGAAGCCGGGTACGAGGGCGTGAGACTCATGAAGAAGCATGTGGAGCGTACCTTTATTCCCGGCGTCGTGTCGGACATCGGCGGCTTCGGCGGCCTGTTCGCCCCGGCGCTGACCGGCATGAAGGAGCCGGTGCTGGTCTCCGGCACCGACGGTGTGGGCACCAAGCAGCGCATCGCCCAGCTCATGGACAGGCACGATACCGTGGGCATCGACTGCGTCGCCATGTGCGTCAATGACATTGTCTGCTGCGGCGCAAAGCCCCTCTTTTTCCTTGACTATATCGCCATTGGCAGAAACGACCCCGAGAAGGTGGCGGCGCTGGTCTCCGGCGTGGCGGAGGGCTGCGTGCAGGCCGGCTGCGCCCTCATCGGCGGCGAGACCGCCGAACACCCCGGCACCATGCAGCCGGAGGACTATGACCTCGCGGGCTTCTCCGTAGGACTTGTGGACAGAGAGAAGGTCATCGACCGCAGCCGGGTCACGCCCGGCGACGCGGTGATCGGGCTGGCGTCCTCGGGCCTGCACTCCAACGGCTATTCCCTGGTGCGCAAGGTCTTCGATGTCGAGCATGCAAATCTCGGCGCCTATGTCCCCGAGCTCGGCGCTGCTCTGGGCGACGTCCTGCTGACCCCGACGAGGATCTATGTCAAGCCCGTCCTCGCGGCGATTGCGGCTGCCGACGTGCACGGCATCAGCCATATCACGGGCGGCGGCTTTTATGAGAATATTCCGCGCTCCGTCCCGGAGGGCCTCTGCGCCCGGATCGACCGGAGCGCTGTGAAGATCCCGCCGATCTTCACCCTGCTGCAGAAGAGGGGGAACATCCCCGAGCGGGACATGTTCAACACCTTCAACATGGGCGTCGGCATGGTGCTCATCGTCTCCCCGGATACGTCGGACAGCGCTCTGCGCGCGCTCTCCGACGCGGGGGAGGACGCCTGGATCCTCGGCGAAATCGGCAGGGGAGAGGATAAGCTATGTCTTATGTGAGGGCTGCGGTGCCGGACGGTATCCTCGCCGGGGTGATGGTCTCCATCGGCGGGGCGGTTCTGCTGTCCGCGGATAACCGCTATATGGGCGCCGTGCTGTTCTGCATCGCGCTGCTGTCGATCTGCTGGTTCGGCTTCAATCTCTACACCGGCAAGGTTGGGTTCCTCTGGCGCGCCCACGGGAGAGAGGATCTGTCCATGGCCTTCCTGGGCCTGCTCGGAAACTTCCTCGGCACGCTGCTGACGGGGATTCTCATCGCCGCGGCCCTGCCCCAGCTGCGGGAGGCGGCCCTTGCCGCCTGCGAGAAGCGTCTGACGCAGCTTCCCGTGCAGACCCTGCTGCGCGGCTTCTTCTGCGGGGTCCTGATGTACACCGCCGTGTGGGTCTACCGCGAGAAAAAAACCGTGACGGGCATCCTCTTCTGCATCCCGGTCTTCATCCTCGCAGGCTTTGAGCACTCCGTTGCGGACATGTTTTATTTCGCGCTCGCGGGGCACTTTACACCCCGCGCGGCCGTTTTCATCCTGCTGGTCGTGCTGGGCAACAGCCTCGGCGGCCTCTTTATCCCCGCGGTACAGAGCCTGAAAGGAGAGAGCAAGACATGACGAAGGCGAAAATCGCCGTGCTGGTCTCCGGCGGCGGCACCAATCTCCAGGCCCTCATCGACGCGGAGCGGGCCGGCAGAATCAAAAGCGGGGAGATTGTGCTGGTTGTCTCCAACAACGCTGCGGCCTATGCGCTCGAGCGCGCGAAGAACGCCGGAATCGAGAGCCTGACGCTCACGCGCAGGGACTGCGGCGGTCAGGCGGCCTTTGAGGAAAAGCTCATAGAGGCGCTGGACGCGCGGGGCATCGATCTCATCATTCTCGCGGGCTTCATGAGCATCCTGAGCGAGACCTTCACCTCCCATTACCCCAAGCGCATCATCAACGTCCATCCGGCCCTGATTCCCTCCTTCTGCGGCCAAGGCTTCTACGGCCTCCGGGTGCACGAGGCGGCGCTAAGCTATGGCGTCAAGGTCACCGGGGCAACCGTACATTATGTAAACGAGATCCCCGACGGGGGCGAGATCATCCTGCAGAAGGCGGTGAACGTCCGCCCCGGCGATACGCCGGAAACGCTGCAAAGACGCGTCATGGAACAGGCGGAGTGGAAGCTCCTGCCCCGGGCGGCGGAGCTTGTCTGCCGCAGACTTGTGAGAGAGAAAGGGAACAAGATATGAACATCTATGAAGTCGGCTCCATCGCCGAAAAGCTCGCAGGAAATACCTATCCCGGCCGCGGCATCATCCTCGGCCTGACCCCGGACGGCACCCGCTCCGTCGCAGCCTACTTCATCATGGGCCGCAGCGTCAACAGCCGCAACCGCGTCTTCCTCCCCGAGCCTGACGGTATCCGCACCGAGGCCCACGATCCGGCCCTTCTGAAGGACCCCAGCCTCATTATCTATCACCCCGTACGCGAGTACGAGGGCAGACTCATCGTCACGAACGGCGACCAGACCGACACTGTGCGGGATTATCTCAGGAAGGGCTCCGACTTTGAAAGCGCCCTGCGCACCCGCTGCTTTGAGCCGGACGGCCCCAACTGGACCCCGCGTATCTCCGGCATGATCGATCTCAAGACCGGTGCCTACAAGCTCTCCATCCTCAAGTCCGCTGACCCCGAGGGCAGCGCCTGCCTGCGCCAGACCTTCGAGTACGCGCCCCTGCCGGGTCTCGGCCATTTCCTGCACACCTATGTCTGCGACGGCAATCCCATTCCCAGCTTCCAGGGTGAGCCGGAGCGCGTCGACGTCCTGGACGACATCGACGCCTACACGGATCTCCTGTGGAAGAACCTGAACGAGGACAACAAGATCTCTCTCTATGTCCGCTACACCGTGCTTGCGGACGGCAGCGCCGAGCAGCGCATTCTCAACAAACACAATTAACGGAGGCCGACCATGAAAGAATTTGAACTCAAATACGGCTGCAACCCCAACCAGAAGCCCGCGAAGATCTATATGAAGGACGGAAGCGAGCTGCCCGTCACGGTCCTGAACGGCCGCCCCGGCTACATTAACTTCCTCGACGCCCTCAACTCCTGGCAGCTCGTGAAGGAGCTCAAGGAGGCCACCGGGCTCCCCTCCGCCGCGTCCTTCAAGCATGTCTCTCCCGCCGGCGCCGCCGTCGGCCTGCCGCTCTCCGAGACGGATAAGAAGATCTATTTCGTGACCCCCGACGCGGAGCTCTCTCCCATCGCCTGCGCCTATATCCGCGCAAGAGGCGCTGACCGTCTCTGCTCCTACGGCGACTGGGCGGCCCTGAGCGACACCTGCGACGCCGCCACCG
>CAMHEN010000058.1 GCA_946184165.1 uncultured Clostridia bacterium
AGATCTGCACGCCGAGGGTACGGGTGTAGGGGCCGTAGAGCAGGATGGAGGTGGTCACCTCACGCATGGCGGGCAGGAAGATGAGGAAGAAGCCGGACACCATGGCGGGGCGGATGAGCGGCAGGGTCACGTCCGCAAGACTCTCGGTATGGCTTGCGCCGCAGACGCGGGCCGCCTCCTCCAGCGAGGAGTGGACCTGCAGCAGCGCCGCCGAGGAGGTCTTCATACTGAAGGACAGGTAGCGGGCGAGATAGGCCACGAGGATGATCCAGATGGTGTTGTAGAGGTTGATGCCCGCGATGCGTCCGCTCCAGGCGAGGATCACGCCGATGGAGAGCACCGTGCCCGGGATGGCGTAGGGCAGCATGGAGATGACCTCCAGCACACCCCTGCCGCGGGGACGGATCTTCTGCACGACGTAGGCCACCAGGGTGCCGAGGAACATACAGATGATGCCCGCGGTGATGGACACGAAGAGGGAGTTTCGGATGGAGGCGATGGTGCCGTTTGCGGAGAAGACCTTCTGATACTGGGCGAAGGTGAAGTTCTTGAACTGCAGCGGCAGACCATAGGCCTTCAGGAAGGAGATGAGCACGATCATCACGAGCGGCACAATGACGATCATGACGAGCGTCAGGATGGCGAGGAGGAAGAGGGGTATCTTCGCGCCGCGCAGCTTGATGAGCGTGGGGCGCATGGACTTGCCCTTGATGATGTCATAGCTGCCGGCGGAGAGGATGCGGTTCTGCAGGATCAGGGCCAGCGCCACGACCACCACCAGCATGACCGAGATGGCCGCGCCCTGGCGGATGCCGTCAAAGGAGCCGCCGGAGTTGTAGATGACCTCATAGATACGGGTGGGAAGGGTGTAGATGCGCTTGGCATAGCCCAGAATGGCGGGTACGCCGAAGTGGGCGAGGGATGTGGTGAGGATGAGCAGAGCGCCGGCGGAGATCGCGGGCTTTACGAGAGGCAGCGTGATCTTCCAGATGACCTGTCTCTGCCTGGCGCCGGCGATGCGGGCCGATTCCTCCAGCGTGGGGTCCATACGCTCCAGGGCGGAGACCACCTGCATGAACACAAAGGGGAAATAATAGCTCACTTCCACGAACACAATGCCCCAGACGGAATTGATGTTGATGGGCATGCCCTTGAGATGGAAGAGCGTCTTGAGCCACTTGTTGATATAGCCGGAGCGGCCGTTGAACATCATGTCCCAGGCCATGGCGCCGAGGAAGGGCGGGAACATGTAGGGGATGTTGAAGAGCGCCCGCATGAGGCCCTTCGCGGGGATATCGCTGCGGCCCAGGAGCCAGGCGTAGAAGACACCCATAATGGTGCCGAGGATGGTGGTGAACACGGCGATCTTCAGCGTATTCCACATGGCCGCAAGGTTGTTCGGCTCGGTGAGCTGTTCGGCGAACATGTTCACTTCGAGCTTGCCCTCATAGAAAAATGCGTTGTAAATGATCATGAAGATGGGGATGACCACGATGATCAGAAGCAGGATGAAGCAGACCACCGTCATCACCTTGTCCATATTCAGGCGCTTGCGCCCGTCTACGGCCGCAAGCTCGGCGCTGACGCCGCCATAGTTTTTCATGCCGTCTCAGCTCCTTTCTGCGTCGGATAGAAGCGCGCGTTCAAAAAGCGCACGCCCACAGTCTCACCTTCGTCCGCCACGCCCTTGGTGCGCGCGTCCAGCATGCTCTGCTGTACGCGGATCTGCTTTTGGCCGACGGACAGGAAGTAGTTATACTCGCTGCCGAGGAAGATGCGGGAGTCCACCTTCGCCTTGAGGGGCGAATCCTTGTCGAACACGATGTCGTTCGGGCGGACGCCGAGATCAAAGCCGCCGTCGGCGGCCTCCGCCGGCACCTCGCCGGAATAGGGGATCTTCTCCCCGCAGTCCAGCTTCAAAACGCCCCCGTCCTTCACAAGAGGAATGAAGTTGGACACGCCGATGAATTCAAAGGTAAAGCGGTTCGCGGGATGGAGAATGATCTCCTCGTCCGAGCCGTACTGGCAGAGGGTCCCGTTCTGCTCCATGATGGCCATCTTGTCGCAGAGCTGGAGGGCGGACTGCTGGTCGTGGGTGATATAGAGGATGGTGGCGTTCAGGCGTTTCTGGATCATGCGGATCTCGATCAGCATCTCCTCGCGGAGCTTGGCGTCTAGGTTTGTGATGGGCTCGTCCATCACAAGCACGTCGCTGTCGACCACGAGGGCGCGGGCGATGGCCACGCGCTGCTGCTGTCCGCCGGAGAGCTGGTTCGGCAGGTGATTTGCGTACTCGGTCATATGTACCTGCTCAAGCGCGCGCATGGCGCGCTCGCGGATCTGATCCTTCGGGAGTCTCTGCTTTTTCAGCGGATAGCTCACGTTCTCCACCACGGTCATGTGGGGCCAGACGGCATAATCCTGGAAAACGATGCCGATGTTGCGCTTCTCCGCGGGGACGTTGATGCGCTTCTGCGCGTCAAAGAGGACCCTGTCGCCCACCGTGATGGAGCCGGTCTCCGGCTTGATGAGTCCCAGGAGCGCGCGCACGAGGGTGGTCTTTCCGCAGCCGGACGGCCCGACGAGACAGACGATCTTCCCGCTCTCTACTTCGAGGGAAAAATGCTCCAGCACCGTGTTCGAGCCGTAGCGAAAGGTAATGTCGTTGAATTTCACATTGGCCATAGCACATTCTCCTTAAAAAGAGCGGGCATGCCCGCGGTAAGACAGGCATGCCCGCCGCTGTATACGAGCTTACTTGTTGAAGATCTTGTTGAACTCGTTCAGGTAGGTCTGCAGATTCTCGCCCAGCTCGTTGTAGTCAACGGGCATGTTGATGGCGGCGATGGCGGAGGTGTCGACCTGCATCTCCACGTCGTCACGGACGGAGACGAGGTTGTTGGCGACCAGGACTTCCTGTCCTTCCTTGGAGAGGATGAAGTCCATGAGGAGCTTGGCGTTGTCCTCATTGGCGCAGCCCTTGATGATGGCGATCGGGCTCGTCATGGTGATAACGTCCTCGGTGGTGTAGTGGAAGGCCATGGGGCTGCCCTCGGCGATGAGGTTCGCGGACACGTAGTCCAGGCAGATGCCGACCTCATAAGAGGCGTCGGCCACGCGGTTATGGGTCGCGGTGGTGCCGGATTCGAGCTCTACGCCGTTGTCGCGCAGCTTCTCGAAGTAGGCGGGGCCGTACTTGTCAGACTGCATCATGGCGGCCATCCAGTACTTGGTGGTGGAAGCCTGGGCGGGGTCGGTCATGACGATCTGGCCTTCCCATCTGGGATCGAGCAGGTCGTTCCAGGTCTTGGGCGCCTCGTCCTCGTCCACGCCGATGAACCAGGCGATGCCCATGGTCACAAGACGGCCGGCGGTGTAGTAGCCGTCAGGATCCATGTACTCTTTTGCAATGTGGTCGGTCTCAGGGGAGACATAGGGCGTCAGCCAGCCGTTGGCCTTGAACACCTCATAGTCGGACGGGTCGCCCAGCCAGACGAGGTCGCTGGCGATCTGACCGCCGTCCTGCGCCTCGGTGGTCATCTTGGTGACCAGCTTGCCGCCGCCGGCGTAGTAATACTCCATATCCACACCGGGATATTTGGCCTCGAATGCCTGTTCGATGGCCTGCAGCTGCGCTTCCTGCATGGAAGAGTACAGCATGACCTTGCCGCTGGGGCCGTCGGCAAAGGCGGCGGCGGACAGGCTCAGCACCATGACGAGCGCGAGCAGGATCGCGAGGGTCTTTTTCATATGTTTTTCCTCCCTTTGTTATTTTTTGGGGTTTTTGACAGTGGTATTATACCGCGAGCCTTGGGCATTGTCAACAAAAAAGATCGGGGCGCACCGGCAGACATCCGTACAAAAGGACGAAGCGGCGGCTCAATTTTCTTTCTGACAGCATAGAAAAAAGCCGCTTCTTCAGAAGAAGAAGCGGCATACCTCGCAGTTATTGACGCCGAAGGCGGCAAACTCCTCATTGCTCATGTCCTGAAAATAGGACTTCACGACGCGCGCAATGCCGTTGTGCGCGACCAGGATATAGGTGCGCTCGTCAGCCTTCAGCTCGTCGAGCAGGTTATAGATGCGCTGGGCGAGCCTGAACATGGACTCCCCATTGCCGTAGGAGCAGATAAAATTCTGCTTGGCCTTCCGAAAGGCCTCGCTGTTGCGCGGGCTGGTCCCCTCCCAGACGCCGAAGTTCTGTTCGATGAGGCGGGGCTCCTCCTGCGCCGGGATCCCGGTGATAAGGGAGATCTGCCGTGCGGTGTCCGCCGCCCGCTGCAGGGGCGAATGGAGGATCATGTCGGCGCGGAGCCCGGATTCCAGGATCACCCTGCCAGTCGTGACCGCCTGCTCTCTTCCCTTCTCCGTGAGCGGCGCGTCCGCCACGCCGCAGATCTTATCCTCCTTGTTCCAGAGCGATTCCCCGTGCCGCACAAAATAGAGCTCATGCATCTCTGCTGTCCCCTTTCCGAACTGTCTTCCCGGTTTTTTCAAGATCATAGCATATCTGCCTGCCCAATGCAAGCAGCCGCCCGCCGGTATTTCTCTTCCTGAAACGGAGTCAGCGGATGCGGATGCGCCAGCCGATTTCGATCAAGTCGGGATTTACGATCTCGGGGTTGAGCGTCAGGATCTGACTCAGGGGGACCTTCGCCTGCAGTGCGATCTCCGAGAGGGTATCCCGGGGAGCGACGCGGTAGTAGATCATGCCGCTTTCAGACCAGAAATGGCCGCCGAGGCCGCCGGATACTCCCGATACTTCCCTGTCGCTGAGAGGCATCCTTTTATCAGACACGCTTTACTCTCCTTTCCGTTCTGCGGCCGCCCGGTTAAAGCCGCTGCGGCATGCGGGATCAGACGCTCGCGACGCCGCTGGCATAGATGCTGCCGATGGGGACGCCGCTGTAAGTGCCGTTGAAGTGCCAGACAGCCGTGATGCTCACGCTGCCGTAGACGTTGGGAATGGTAAAGCTCGCCAGGGTGTTGGTCGTCATTCCGCCGCCCATGTAGTTGACGGCATTGTTCGCGGAGGTATACACCATACCGTTGACATTCAGCTCCACGCCGTTCGGCAGAGAGCCCGCCATCAGGTTGCCGGAGCTCGCGCTTACGATCACCTGCAGGGCGCGGTTGCCGAACATATCCGCGGTCGCGTACCAGTTGACGATGATGTTCAGGCTCGTCCCTGTGCTGGACATAAAGCTGCCCGACGAAATAACGCCGCCCTCGCCGACGCCGCCCGCCACGGATTCCAGCATATCGTCGCTCAGGGACGCCGTGTTCTGCCTCTCGAATTCTTTGCTCATGTTTCTTTTCCTTCCTGTCTGCCCGATTTTTCCGGTTAGCAGCCCTATGCTTATTCTGATCTCTGCTCTGTCACAAAACTGTCACACAGCCGTCGGAACAGTTCCTGCGGCCGCCGCATAAGCCGCTTCGGCGCCTCCTGAGAAAAAAAGCGCCCCGACTTCGTCGCCTTTTCTTGAGGTACGCTGACAAAAAGTATCATCGTCAGAACCTGTTTTTCTCAGGATTCGCTCTCTCTGAATAATGCGGTGCTGCCTTAAGCGGCTAAAAGGGTTTCGGTCATGGCCTAAAACCGTCCGGGGGTCCAACCACTTCAAAACCGACTTTTTTCGAATGCGAGTTTTTCTTGCGAGTTGATAATCTTTTGCGAGTTTTAGAACCCCTGTCCAACGTGTTCAATCAATCCTTGTGATTTATATAGTCCTGTCAGGAAAAACTCGCAAACAGCAACGCGCTCTCATGATCCGCTGTATTTTTATATATTATAACATTCTGCTCCGCAGCAATCAACACAAATCGAAGATTGTCGATCATTCATCTCAGAACATTTTCACAGTAAGGAAAAACTTGTTGCACAAAGCTACATATTTAATGAAGCTATGTACAGCTTCATGGCTGAGTTAGGCAGCTTTGCCAGCTGTCCCCCCTCGACCGGTTCCATGACGATCACGTCTTTTCCGTGACGCTTTGCCGTTTCATAGTATTTAACCGACTGCGCCGCCCCTCCGTTCCGGTCAAGATAGTTGATCTGAAGCTGTACGACATCAGTTTCGGGAGGCTCTGGATGATGCGGCGTTCTGGCTGCTGTCACAGCAGGCGCTCTTGTCCCCATGGCGTGCGGTACATTCCGAAAACTATCCCTGGCACATCTGTTGAAACGCAGCGCCTGCGCATAAGCGTTTCCCTATACAGAAAAAAACTCCAGCTCTGTGCCTGCGTACAAAGATGGAGTCTTTTCTGCAACTAATAATACATACGAGTCGAATACGATGCGGGTATTATTCCTCAAAGACCCGGGAAAGCGACGATCATCTTATTGTCGTGGGTGTAAGGCCGGCGCAGTATTCGACTTTGCTTTTGGTTATGGAACTTACAGCGCCATACCCGGTTAATTACGAATCGCATCCTTCATGGCTTTCACGTACTGCCCGACATGCGGCGGGGCGTTCCGGCCGTATTTCTCCAGAAGCTTGATGATGGCCGAGCCCACGATCACCCCGTCTGAGAGATCCGCCATTCTCTTTGCCTGCTCGGGCGTGGAGATCCCGAAGCCGATGGCACAAGGGATGTCGGTGTTTTCGCGCACCAGTCTGACCATAGCGCCCAGATCCGTGGTGATCTCGGTGCGGGTGCCGGTCACGCCGAGGCTTGACACAAGATACAGAAAGCCCTCCGCCTCCCGGGCGATCATGGCAATGCGGTTTTCCGATGTGGGTGCGATGAGGGAGATCAGATCCACCCCGCAGGCCCGGCAGACAGGCAGAGACTCTTCCTTTTCCTCAAAGGGCAGATCCGGCAGGATCAGCCCGTCGATGCCGACATCCCGGCACAGGGACAGGAAGCGCTCCGTCCCGTAGGAAAAAACGACGTTTGCATACGTCATGAACACCATGGGGACAGTGATATCCTCACGCAGCTTCCGCACAAAGTCAAAAATTCTGTCAGTGGTGATCCCGCCCCGGAGTGCGCGGAGATTGGCGCCCTGTATCACCGGGCCTTCCGCGGTCGGATCGGAGAACGGGATGCCAAGCTCAATCAGGTCGGCCCCGTTTTCCACCGCCGCGCGCACGACGGCACCCGTCGTCTCCAGATCGGGGTCGCCGCAGGTGATAAAGGCGATAAACGCCTTTCCCCCGGCAAATGCGTTCGCTATCCTACTCATAGATATTCTCCCCCCTGTATCGCGCGATCGCGGCGCAGTCCTTGTCCCCGCGGCCCGAGATCGTGATGACCACGATTTGATCCTTTCCCATCGTGGGCGCGAGCTTTTGCGCATGCGCCACCGCGTGGGCCGATTCAATGGCGGGGATGATCCCCTCCGTCTTTGAGAGGTACTCAAAGGCGCATATCGCTTCCTCATCCGTGACAGGGACATACTCCGCCCTGCCGATGTCGTGCAGCCAGGCGTGCTCCGGTCCGACGCCGGGGTAATCCAGGCCTGCGGAGATCGAATAGACCGGCGCGATCTGTCCGTATTCATCCTGACAGAAATAGGATTTCATACCGTGAAAGATGCCGACGCGCCCGGTGTTGATCGTGGCCGCAGTCTCAAAGGTGTCGATCCCCTTCCCCGCCGCCTCGCAGCCGATCAGCCGCACCGACTTGTCTTCGATGAAATGATAAAAGCTGCCGATGGCGTTCGAGCCGCCGCCGACGCAGGCCAGCACCGCGTCCGGAAGGCGCCCCTCCTTCTCCAGAAGCTGCTGTTTGATCTCTCGGGAAATCACAGCCTGAAAATCGCGGACGATGGTCGGGAACGGGTGCGGCCCCATCACCGAGCCGAGGCAGTAATGCGTATCGTCGATGCGGCTTGTCCACTCGCGCATGGCCTCCGAAACCGCGTCCTTGAGCGTCGCGGTGCCGGTTTTCACAGGGATGACCTCCGCCCCCAGCAGGCGCATACGATAGACGTTCAACGCCTGGCGTATCGTATCCTCCTCCCCCATAAAGACAACGCACTCCATATCCAGCAGCGCCGCCGCGGTCGCCGTGGCGACGCCGTGCTGCCCGGCGCCCGTCTCCGCGATGAGGCGGGTTTTTCCCATCTTTTTGGCAAGCAGCGCCTGCCCCAGCACGTTGTTGATCTTGTGTGCGCCCGTGTGGTTCAGATCCTCCCGCTTGAGATAGATCTTCGCGCCGCCGAGCTCCCGCGTCATCTTCTCCGCGTAATACAGGCGCGAGGGGCGGCCCGCATAGTTGTTCAGCAGCGCGGTCAGCTCCCGGTTAAAGTCCGGATCCGCCTTGAAACGATTGTATGCCTGTTCCAGCTCTATGACAGCGTTCATCAGGGTTTCCGGGATGTACTGTCCGCCATGAATGCCAAAGCGTCCGTTTGGGTTTGTCATCGTGTCGCCTCCTGACTGTCCGCCTCCCGCACGGCGCGGACAAATTTCTCCATTTTCGCAGGGTCTTTTCTCCCCGCGGTCTCGATCCCGGAGCTCACGTCCAGGCCGAAGGGGTGAAGCGCAGCTATCGCTTTGGCGGCGTTTTCCGGGTTCAGGCCGCCAGCAAGCACATAGGGCCGCGCGCGGAAATCCCGCAGCAGCGCCCAGTCAAAGGCCTCCCCTGTCCCGCCGGGGCCGTTGTCAAGTAAAACGAGATCGGCACTTGACGCGGCGGCTCCAGCGAGATCCCCGGGCACGGTGATCTTGAACGCCTTCCAGATCGGCCGATCCGTCAGCCCGCGAAGCACCCGGATATACGCCTCATCTTCGTGTCCGTGGAGCTGCGCGATCTGGATCGTATCCCTGTTTAGAAGCTCCGCCACCCGTTCCGGCGGCGCGTCGACAAACACGCCCGCCGCGAGAATACCGGGTTTCAGGCGCTCCCGCAGCCTGGCCGCAGTCTCAGGCGGGACAAAACGTTTGCTCTTTTCCGCGAAAACAAAGCCGATATAGTCCGGCATGAGGGCGTTCGCCGTTTCGATATCCTCCGGCCTTGTCAGGCCGCAGAGCTTGATACTTGTCATAATACACCTCGAAGTTCACGCAGCTTTGCCGCCTTGTCCTCCGCGCGCATCAGAGTCTCGCCCACGAGCACCGCGTCCGCGCCGATCTCCCGCAGGCGCTTTACATCCGCCGCGCTTTTCACGCCGCTCTCCGACACGAACAGGATCTCGGGCGGGATAAGCCGACGCAGGCGGCGGCTGTTGTCGGTGTCCACCGTGAAATCATGGAGATTCCGGTTGTTCACGCCGATGATCTCCGCCCCGGCGCGCAGGGCTGTTTCGATCTCCGCCTCGTCGTGGGCTTCCACAAGGGCGGAGAGACCGAGCTCCCGGCAGAGTGCCAGGTATTCCATAAGCTGCTTTTCCCCCAGGATGGAGACGATCAGCAGTACTGCCGACGCGCCCAGCGCTTTTGCCTCATAGATCATATAGGCGTCCACGGTAAAATCCTTGCGCAGGCAAGGGACCTTCACCGCCGATGCGATTGCCCTCAAATGCTCCCCGGAACCGAGGAAACGGCTCGGCTCGGTGAGAATGGAGATCGCGTCGGCCCCCGCCGCCTCATACGCGCGAGCGATCGTTTCATAGGGATACACCGGGGCGATGAGGCCCTTGGAGGGCGACGCCTTTTTGCATTCGCAGATGAACGCGAGCTCCGGCCCGGACAGCGCCCTGTGAAAGGGCGCGTCTCCTTTGGGCATCGCCTCCGCCGTCTCGCGCAGCGCATCAAACGATATGCGCTTTTTTGCTTCTTCCACACGCGCCTGCGCCGTTTCGGCAAGCTCATCCAAGATCGTCATGCTTCGGCCTCCGGGCGGTTGCTGACCTCGATCAGCCGCTCCAGCACGCGCATGGCGGCGCCGCTGTCAATGAGCTCTGCCGCAAGGTTCACACCCTCCTTGAAGCCGGGCGCTTTCCCGGCAATATAGAGCGCCGCGCCCGCGTTGAGCAGCACCGCGTCTCGCTTCGGCCCCTTTTCTCCGGCGAGGATGGCGCGCGTGATCGCCGCATTCTCCGCCGGCTGTCCGCCGGTCAGCTCCGCTTTGGTGCAGCGCTGGAGGCCGAAATCCTCCGGGGTGATCACATAGGACTTGAACCAGCCGTCCTGAAACTCACAAACCGTGGTGGGCGCGCTCATTGAAATCTCATCCAGCTTATCCTGTCCGTAGACCACCATGCCGCGTTTTACGCCGAGCGAGATCAAGACCTGGGCAAGCGGCGCGACGAGATACTCGTCATAGACCCCCAGCAGCTGATACTTGGGGCTGCCGGGATTGGTCAGCGGGCCCAGAATGTTGAATACCGTGCGAAAGCCCAGCTCTTTACGGATCGCGCCGACATATTTCATGGAGGTATGGTATTTCTGGGCAAAGAAGAAACACATACCCACCTCGTTGAGCAGTTCCCTGCATCGGTCGGGGCTCTGGCAGATATTGACGCCCAGCGCCTCCAGACAATCCGCCGTACCGCTGTTGGAGGAAGCCGCGCGGTTGCCGTGCTTTGCGACTTTGGCCCCGCCGGCCGCCGCGACCAGCGCGGCCGTTGTGGAAATATTGAAGCTGTGCGCGCCGTCACCGCCTGTGCCGACGATCTCCAGCAAGTCCATCCCGGTTTCCACACGGGTGGCGTGATCCCGCATGGCGGCAGCGCAGCCTGCGATCTCATCGGTGGTTTCCGCTCTGGCGCTCTTGGTCGAGAGTGCGGAGAGGAATGCGGCATTCTGCGTGGCGCTCGTCTGGCCGCTCATGATCTCGTTCATGATGGTATACGCTTCATCAAAGCTCAGGTCCTGTTTGTTTACGATTTTTACGATGCCGTCTTTAATCATGCATGTCATCCCTTTCAAATAAAAAACGTCCTTGACAGATTCTGTTCTGTCAAGGACGAATAATATACATTATCCGCGGTGCCACCTTGCATTCATGGACTGACCCATGCACTTTAGCAGGATACCGACATATCCCCGGCAACTGACGTATGCCTGCACGTTGCATTCTACTCGGTGGACTGACACCTTTCGATGCACCCTCGGCGGCCCATTTGACGATCTGTTTCTCACCTGGCTCTCAGCTCCCCAGGCTCTCTGTACAGGCATAATCGCCGTTACTCCCGCTTCAACGGTTTGATGATTTAATTGGCTGAATTATACCCCCTGTTTGGTCGGTTGTCAAGTCCTTCTATCCTATTATATTTGCCCGGCGTTATATGTCATGATCTATTTCCCGGGTCCCGCTCTCTCGGAGACAGCGGGCTTTCTCCTTCTGACGAGCCGGTAAAGCGGAAGAAGATAGAGATATACGGCGAAAAAGATGGAACTTTCCGGAGCGCCGATCGAAGCCAGCGGAACCGCTCCTGCAATAGACCACGGGATCAGCGGCGCAATCACAATTACCGTGTCCTCCAGATCCAGTGCCATGTCCGAACGCCGGGTATACAGTTCTCCGCACAACTGCTCCGTCAGCAGGGTGGCCAGAGATTGATTGCATGCGATCATACAGGTAAAAATGGCGGCAATCAGTGTGGCAGGATAATTGCCGGTTCGCAGTGCCATGCGTCGAAGCGCGTCTTTTGCGCGATCGAGCAATCCTGTGTTTTGAAATATTCCCGCATAGGCTGAGGACAGGCACACGATGACTGCAACACGCAGCATGGAAAGAAGTCCGCCCCCATTCATCAGCTTCGCAGCGTCCGGATCTGGTGTTGAAAACCCAAAGATGGCAAAACGAATCAGGTCGGCGATCGGGTGCTTTTGTAGTATCATACACAAGGGCAATGCCGAAAGAATGCTTGCGCCCATGGCAATTTTCACATTCACCCGAAAAAACGAGAAGATCAGGATAACCAAAGCGGGGAGCAACGCCAGCCAGTGTAAAGTGAAGGCGCGTGCAAAGACTGTTTCAAGATCCAGTATCTCACCGTTTGTCCGCCGGATCAAGCCGACAGCGCAGAATACAGTACAGGATAAGAAAAACGGGACGGCTGACGATCGCATCATGCGCCGTATGTTGGTGAAAATATCGCTTCCTGTAATATCGGCCACCAGAAGCGCGCTGGTAGAAACCGGTGAGCAGCGATCTCCGAAGAAGACACCGGACAGAACTGCGCCGCCGATCAGTCGAATATCCACGCCGAGGGCGCTGCCCATAGCCGTGCAGATCACACCCATGGTAGCGGCGGTTCCGAAGGATGTTCCCGTCAGGTATGAAACCCCGCAGCACAGGATAAACGCCAGCGGCAGGAAAACAGCCGGTCGAATGAGCCGCGCAGCATAACAGACAATCACAGGGATCGTGCCTGAAGCCCGCCACAGAGCGGTCATGATGCCGATCAGTACAAAAGTCAACAGTATGTTTTTGACGGTTTTAATTCCATCCAGGCACATCTGTATAAGCGCTTTCATCGTATGGCCCTGTTTTTTCCCGTAAGCCAAAAACAACAGGAGTCCAAATCCGAGTGCCCATAGTATCGAAAGCTCAGAGAAAACGCAGATCAAAACCCCGAGGCAGAACAGGCTGAGTGTCAGTATATCCATTGTGAATACCCCTTCCGGGTTAAATCTCTGTCGATTGGTGGCCGTCTATTTGAGTATCTCTATAAAACATCAATGCACATTCATAAGCTAAAATAATTGTACTTATGGGATTATACCATTCATATTGCGTGAATGAAAGAAGAATGTTCCAAGCGAGGACGTACCGGGGTGCCATAAATGCAAGTATTGTTTAAAGCTCGTCTCTCTCGAATGTATTACCAAATCAGTACAGCATGCCGGCGCTTCCCGTTATCGGCTGCCGCAGGCGGGAAGACGACGGCCATGGGTGCATTCTTCGCAAATCCGGAATGGGGCGTAGCTTTGCTCAGTGCATTCAGCACGGCGCGCTCTGTCACCGCATAAAACTCCCAGGGCTGCCGATCACCAGCCGAAGGCGCGGCCATTGCCGCACGAAGCACCTGCCCGTTCTTTCCTTCTCCACCGGCTAATCCTTAAATTAACGGATACGCACGCGTGTATAGATTTCTTTCACAGCGAAAAGCTCCATACATTTTTTTGATCGTATTATACATCATTTTTGTTCAACGTATATGTTTTTCGTTTGTTTCAGTATGTAGCCCGCCTGCGGTGACGACACCGTCATCATAAATAATAAAAGCTGTGCCGTCCCGGAGGCCGGCTTCTTTGTACCGGGAGACAATGCGGATAGTTCCCCGGACTCCCGCTATTGGTCTGACCCGTTTGTCCCTTTGAGGGATGTCGTTGCCCGCGTCTCATACTATTATCTGATTAAAAGATTTACTGTGAAAGCTCCGCTTCCACAGTAAA
>CAMHEN010000059.1 GCA_946184165.1 uncultured Clostridia bacterium
GACGAGTGGTATGTGGTGAACTGCGCCTACGCCTGCGATGAGCCCATCGGGGAAGTGAAAGTGAACGATGAGGAGTCCGTGAGCCTTGCCTGGTTTCTCCCGGAGGAGGTCCCGGCGGGCCTGGTGCGCAGCCACAAGGAGATTCTGCGGGACTATCTGGAAATGCGGAATTCGGAATTCGGAATGCAGAATTGAGGGAGGACGGCGGCTGGACCGCGCCGTAGGGACGACCATCGGTCGTCCGCATGCCCCCCTTGCCTAAAGGGGGGTGGACCGAGCTTGCGAGGGCCGGGGGGATGCATGTCTTCCCTGCGATAGGGACCCGAATCCTGCCTGCTCCCGCCCGGAACAAATCCCCAATCACGTCGTCTTATTCCCGAAAGGAGCGTAAAACATGGAAAAATTCATCCCCTATGAAAAGCTATCGAAAAAGCAGAAGCGGGCCCTGGACGCCGCCCGGCGGGGCAGCTGGGGCGGCCTGAGTCCGGTGACCCGGAGGGCGGAGAATCCCAAGGCCTATCAGAGAAAGAAAGCACGGATCGAGGAAGAACTCGACCGTGCTTTCTTTATGACTGGGGGAGGGGAGAGGCGCCCGCAGGGCGGGGACCTCATCCGCCCCAGTGTGACGCCGAGCAATGCTCGGCGCTACGGGGCACCTTCCCCGTGCGCGGGGAAGGCATTGAGCGGAGGCCGAGGGCTTTTGGGTGCTTTTTTCTTGCAAGCCCGGGCCGCCTATGGTAAAGTGGGAGAAAGGACACGAGAGGGGATGACCGCCCATGAAGCAGCCCTTTGATCGCTTTGATATGAAGGCGCCGCCGGTGCCCACCAAATGGTATCTCCGGCCCCTGACCCTGGCTCTGAGCCTGCCGGATGTGTGGAAGCATCAGGCAAAGATCACCCGCATCGGCACCGAAAACCTGAAGCCCCCCTATGTGATGCTCTGCAACCACAACGCCTTTCTGGATTTCAAGGTGGCCACCCGGACCATCTGGCCCCACCGGGCCAACTATGTGGTGGCCATTGACGGTTTCATCGGCCGGGAGCAGCTGCTGCGGGACGTGGGCTGCATCTGCAAGCGCAAGTTCACCAACGACCTGAGCCTGATCCGCCAGCTCAAACAGGTGATCCAGAACGGGGACGTGGCCATGATCTATCCCGAGGCCCGCTATTCCCTCTGCGGCACCACGGCGGTGCTGCCCGCCTCCCTGGGCAAGCTCTGCAAGCTGCTGGGCGCCCCGGTGGTGACCCTCATTTGCCACGGGCACCACGTGAACTCCCCCTTCTGGAACCTGCACGACCGGGGCGTGAAGCCCACGGAGGCGGAATTCCGCCTGCTTTTCACCCCGGAGGAGCTGAAGCAGAGCAGCCCGGACGAGCTGAACGAGAAGCTGGTGGCGGCCTTTCAGTACGACGACTTTGCCTGGCAGAAGGAACGGGGCATCCGCACGCCCTACAAGGGCCGGGCGGAGGGCCTGCACAAGGTGCTCTACCAGTGTCCCCATTGCAAAACCGAGTTTCAGATGGACTCCAAAGGCACCGAGCTCTTCTGCCGCGCCTGCGGCAAGCGCTGGACCATGAGCGAGCTCTCCGAGCTTTCCGCCCAGGAGGGGGAGACGGAGTTTTCCCACATCCCGGACTGGTATGAGTGGGAGCGGGCCAATGTCCGCAAAGAGGTGGAGGCGGGGAGCTACTCCAGCGGCGTGCTGCCGGTGACGGTGGACACCCTGCCCAACGCCAGGAAGTTCATCCGCCTGGGAGAGGGGACCCTGGTGCACGACATGGAGGGCTTCACCGTCCGGGGCACCGATGTGGACGGGGACCCCTTCGAGATGCTGAAACCCGTCCCCAGCCTCTACTCCTGCCACATCGAATATGAATATCTGGGCAAATTCGGGGACTGCGTGGACCTGAACACCCTGGAGGACACCTGGTACATCTATCCCCACGACTGCGCCTTTTCCGTGACGAAAATGGCCCTGGCTACGGAGGAGCTGTACTACGCCCACAGAAGAGCCATAGGCCGCCCCTGCAAGCCGGGGCTTGCGTGAAAAAGCCTTCCCCGCGCACGGGGGAAGGAGCCCTCGCACCGCCGGTGGTGGATATAGCGAGGGCTCCTTTTCCGTAGCTGGTTTACAATTTGTAATCAGACAACAAGAACTCTTGTTAGATCATCGGTAACTAGAAAATATATGAGAGCACCCGGCGATGCGGTCGTGATTGAGACACAAACGAAAAGTGAGAAATACTAGGTATGAAAAAACCAGAAGAGACAAAATGGGCCGTATAGGGCAGATCAGGAGAGGGGCTGGATAGTCTATCTCCCGTTTTGATTATAGAACTAACCGGAAACAAATTGCACCAATTCGCCATATTTTGTACTCAAATAGGGTACAATCCGGTGAACCTATCTATATTTTGTGTTTAGGTTCTTGACAGCCCCACTCATATAGTTTATACTGCGCTGCGTGGAAGCCACCGCTCATGCAAGAGTTTGCCAGTTTTGCTCGGCGGAAGGCGGTAAACAGACGGAGCCCCGAGGGTTCGCGAAAGCGACCGGAAGGGTTGTGTAATTCAATCCTCCGGGATCCAAGAAAGGGGGACGGATTACATGGAATTCACTCCTACGGTAATCATCACCGTATTGGGTGCTATTGCCAGCATCTGTACGATCATTGGCTTTATAGTCAAAATGATAGACAGACGCAAAGCGAAGCACATAAAAAAGTGAGCCGTCTGCTTTCCTCAGACGACTCACAAGTTTTGAGCTAAGCTCTATCTCGTTGTAGTCAGAAGTATGGGCACCGTCTGGCTTCCACACCTTTTTTCTACGCTTATTAGTTTACTTTCAAAAATATGCTTTGTCAAGCACCGTTAAGCGCGCTTGGTTAGGATAGCACGTTTTTTGGCTAATGTCAACAAAATCTTAGACTATAGTTGTTCACTTCTACCAACCAAATTGGTTGAATTATCGTCTTTTGTTTTTCAAGCCGGGAGGATCGAAATCCTCCCGGCTTTCCTGATTGATTTGACGTGATTTGCTCGAATACATTTCAATCAATCAGCAAGCATTATTCTCTCTTCTCATGATATTTTTCATTATTCGAAGTGAATTCGGTTGTTTTCGTTGAAATGCTATGATAAAATAATACGAAAAGTTGTAACTTGAAAACCTGAACGAGCATATGCATGGAGGAAATAATCGATGAATGGAATGATGAAACGTCATTTTGCATTACTGCTGGCGCTGTTGATGTGCGTCTCCCTGTTTCCTGCGACCGCTGTGGCGGAGGGAGAGTCGGAAGAACCTGTCCAAGAGGAGCCTGTTGATATCGAGATTCCTGAAGAACCTGCGGAAGAGTCTGCAGGGGACGACCTGCTCAGTATTCCGGAATTCGAGATTGACGTCCTTCCGTCCGAAGGGGACGAAACAGAAGCTTCTTCGGGTCAGTGCGGCAGCAATTTGTACTGGAGCTTTGATGATAGTACCGGAATACTGACTATCAATGGCTCTGGGGCTATGTATGATTGGTCGGCTCAAATCGAAGAACCGTGGTGGGATTGGCATAAGGAAATCACTTCGGTTTCTTTGCCAAGCGGATTGACTACAATAGGCAATAATGCTTTTTCTTCGTTCACGAAACTGACGAGTATTAAAATTCCTAATACAGTTTCGGAGATAGGAGCATTTTCTTTCTACGGAAGTGGGATAACATCTATAAGCATCCCATTTGGTGTGACTACTATTCCAGAATATACTTTTCACGGTTGTGACAGCCTGAAGACCGTTATTCTTCCGAATTCTCTGACAAGCATTGGTGACTCTGCGCTCAGAGACTGTGATTTGCTGACTACAATAACTATTCCGGAAAGTGTGACAAGTATTGGGAAAATGGCATTCAGTTATGATTATAAACTGACAAGTATTGTTTTCATGGGAGGAGCACCTGAAATCGTTTCGCCATGTTTCTCCTCCGTTACTGCCACAGCATATTATAAAGCGGACGATCCCACATGGACGGAAGAGGTCCTTCAAAAGTATGGCGGCAGAATCACTTGGGTACCATGTTATTTCATAGCTTACGACGCGAATGGCGGAGTGGGTGCTCCGGACGTACAACGAAAAATAGGTTCCACGCTATCCATATCTTACATTAAGCCAACGAGAGCTGATGAGCAGGACACCGTCATCGTGACCTTGGATGCACAAGGTGGCAGTGTGGAGTCAACCAGTTTGACGGCGGCACGAACCACCAGCTTCAGCTTCACCTCGTGGAATACAAAGGCGGACGGTAGCGGAGACAGCTACGCTCCCAACAGTAAATACACAGCCAACGCATCGGCAACACTCTATGCTCAGTGGAAAAGCAGCACCACCGCCGCCCCGGTGACCCTGCCCACACCGAGCCGCGAGGGGTATCGCTTTCTGGGCTGGGCCACCGGTACGACGGCTGCCAGCGGCGTCACTGGCAGCTTTATGCCGGAAGAAAGCCTGACAATGTACGCGATTTGGGAGAAAATCGATGGGACTATCCAGATGGGAGACGAGACCAGCCGTCCAGGTAATGAGATTCTGGTTCCAGTGATACTTGACAATGAGCTTGGGATGTATGTGATTAGCTTTCATGTAAACTACGACAGTGCTGTTCTCAAGCTTGCTGGCGTTGAAGACGGCAGCCTTAGCGGCTGGAGGTGCAGCACCAACAGTGGCTACGTCCGCTGGGATGCGCCGGAAGATTCCAATGAGTCTGCCTCAGGTGTAATCGCGAAGCTCCGCTTTCAAGTCATAGAGGACGCGGCAGATGGTGTCACAGATGTCACAATCGACGACCTGGAGATTCTAAATCGGGACGAGTATGCATTCACCATCGCGGTCATCCCGGGAGCTGTTTCAATAAACAGCCGAATGGCTGGAGATGCGAACGGAGATGGGGAGGTAGATATTCTGGATTTAATCCGGCTGCGGAAGTTCCTTATGCATGACACTTTAGATTTCAAAGAGGGAAACGCGGAAGTTACTGGGGACGGCAAGGTGAACAACGCGGACCTTGTTCGCTTGCGGAAATACTTAGTCGGAGTTGCTACTCTAGACTGAGTACCAGGATTTATACAATTCCAATGTTACGGGGATTAGTCAATCTTTTGAAAAGGATCTTTATCTGAAGCTGAAGAGACAAAACAGCGTCCGCCCTCATTTATAGGAGTTTAGTATTCTAATCTATCAGCGACATGAAGAATCGCTGAGCAGGCGAGGGTTGAATTTCTCGCGGGGAGATTACAATAAAGGAAAGGCGGGAGGCTTGGCCTCTCGCCTTTCCTATATAAAATAGAGCGATATTCAAAGCAAGTCTTGAGGTGGTGATGTGCCATTAAGAATCGAACCGAAAGCTTTATTTGATTCTTCCATATTTGCACGAATCTGTTTTTCCTGTATTTCTTGGATTAATTCCTTGTCAGCGTCTCTAATATGCATTATGTTATTCTGCAATTGCTGGTAGAGAGTCATTTCATCAGCAATGTTATTCAGCACGAAAGAATCCGCCTCTAAAACTGCGTC
This sequence comes from uncultured Clostridia bacterium, assembly GCA_946184165.1. GTDB lineage: Bacteria > Bacillota > Clostridia > Oscillospirales > Oscillospiraceae > Limivicinus. The sequence continues at coordinate 5,555 of CAMHEN010000059.1, forward strand.
AATATCACTATAGTTATTTTCTAGATGATTATAATCAAATGGTTGAAAATGAAAGGAGAATTCCTTTGGCTTTTCATGTACCAATCGATGCCTTTTTTGAAAAAGGTTATAAACTTGGGAAAGATGCTCCTGTGGGTATATCCTTCCAAAAGACTCGCAAATAGCCTCAAGCTTTTTGGTGAAAGATAGTCTCTCGTATTTGTCATAAAACAGCTTCTCCCCCAAAGTATACATACCGAATAGGTTTATGTATGCTTCAATAGCAAGAGCTTGGAAAACAATAGCGGCAATAGCATTTTTTCTCGCTTCTTGCTGAAGATTAAATGCCAGAACATAACGCTCGGTGTCTGACACGATATCAAACGATATGGGTAGATTGTTGCGTAGTTCTGAAAAATGAAGATATTGCTTATAATAATCATCTGACATATCCGCATAAACATTAGCATTGGTAAGGATTATAGATGCCATCACAATCTCCCTCCCATTATAAATTGAGGTTATTATATCATTCGTCTTTTTTCATATCAACCAGATCGGTTTTCTCTAGCTGGGTATTATTTCGGTTCCAGATGATCCAACGAATTTCTTGACCCCTTGCAGTTCATTCATCCAATGCGTCTTCGCACTTAACTAGTAATGGACACAGTATGCGTCTATCGAACGGTTACGTTCGCATAAAGACCACGTTTGGCCTTCTGCGCTTTTGGCTTGCAAGCAGATTCCACCTATGGTAAAGTGTGAGAGAAATATAAATCGGTCGACCTGTGCGGTCGCGCGTAATGTCTTCCCCGCGCACGGGGAAGGTGGCGCGAAGCGCCGGATGAGGTCCCCGTGCAGCGGATCACCCGTAGGGACGAGCATTGCTCGTCCGTCTGAAACAGGAGAAATCGAATACAATGCAAATCAAGCCTTTGATGGAAACAAACGTTTATTCCCTCCGGGGGAAGGTGCTGATCGTCGGCGCCTGTCTGCGGTCGGTCTGGCCGGAGGCCTTCGAGGCCCTGGCCGCCCGGGCGGATCAGGTCTATAGCCTGTGCCTGGAAAACAGCCACATCAATATGGCGGTGACCAAGCTCACCGCTGTCCTGGGCACCGGGCAGGTGGAGAGCTTTGCCTTTGCCAGCGTGGACCGCTCGCCCCACTGCACCCAGCTGCACTACATCCCCCACGAGATCGAGCGGGTGCTGCCCGAGCATGTGCCAATGGAGCACTTCATCTGCACGGAGGAGGGCGCGATCCCGGTGACGGAGGAGGCGGTGGAGCTCTCCAAATCCCTGGCGAAGCTCACGAAACTGGCAAAGGGGGCAGAGAGATGATCCGCATCTACGGCACTCTGGGTCCCGCCTGCGATCAGGCGGAGACCCTGGAGGAGATGCTGCGTCTGGGCATGACGGGCCTGCGGCTGAATTTGAGCCATGTGAGTCTCCGGGAGGCCGCGGGAGAGCTGCGGCACCTGCGGGAGGCGGAGGCGCGCTGCGGAAGGAAGGCGGAACTGCTCATCGACATGCAGGGGCCGGAGCTGCGCATCGGAAAACTCCCGTCTCCGCTGCTTCTGCGGGCCGGGGAGACCGTGGACCTGGACGCGCTGCCCTTTCCCCAGACGGTGCGAGATGCCATCGAGCCGGGACAGGAGCTGTTGCTGGACGACGGAAAGCTGCTGCTTACCGCCCTGCGGGGCGGCAAGGCCCATGTGAACCGGGGCGGCGTGCTGCAAGGCCGCAAGAGCGTGGCCCTGCCGGGGAAAACGATCCGCCTGCCCGCCCTGACGGAGGAGGATCGGCGCAACATCGCCGCGGCAAAGGAGGCCGGCGTCTCGGCGCTGATGCAGCCCTTTGTCCGCAGCCGGGAGGACTTGGAGGCCGTGCGCGCCGCCCTGCTGGAGGCCGGCTGCGGTCATGTCCGGCTCCTGGCCAAGGTGGAGAGCCGGGAGGGCATGGAGCAGCTTCCGGAGCTGCTGGGCGCCTGCGATGAGATCGTCATCGCCCGGGGGGACCTGGGCAACGCCATGCCCCTCTGGGAGCTGCCGGCGGCCCAGAAGCGCATTGCCGCCGCCTGCCGCGCCGCCGGGCGGGATTTCATGGTGGTGACCCAGATGCTGGCCTCCATGGAGCAAAACCCCGTGCCCACCCGGGCCGAGGTCAGCGATATCTTCAACGCCGTGCTGGACGGCGCCGCCTCTGTCATGGTCACGGGGGAGACCGCCGCGGGCAAGTGGCCTGTGGAGACCATCCGCTATCTGACGGAGACCGTCCGCCAGGCGGAAGTCTATAAGAAAGAAGGAAACACAAAATGAGAACTGCCAAAACCATCCTCTGCCTGCTGCTGGCGCTGGGCCTTGGCCTGAGCTGCGCCGCCTGCGGCCAGAGCAGCACGGCGAAGACCACCGAAAAGACGGAAAGCGCCGCCCCGGCCGCCGAGGCGCCCGCAGCCACGACGGAAGCAAGGACCGATGCCGCCGCTCCTGCGGAGGGGGAGCAGACGCTCCACACTGTGGAGATCACCGTGCGGGACTACGGTACCATGACCCTGGTGCTGGACGCCTCCGCCGCCCCCATCACGGTGCAGAACTTCCTGGACCTGGCAAACCAGGGCTTTTATGACGGCCTCACCTTCCACCGAATCATGGACGGCTTCATGATCCAGGGCGGCGACCCGCTGGGCAACGGCATGGGCGGCAGCAGCACCCATATCACCGGGGAATTTGCCCTGAACGGCTGGGAGAACCCCATCTCCCACCAGCCGGGGGTCATCTCCATGGCCCGCTCCGGCGATCCCAACAGCGCCAGCTCCCAGTTTTTCATCTGCGTGGGGGACGCCTCCTTCCTGGACGGGTCCTACGCCGCCTTTGGCTGGACCGCCGATGATGAGAGCCTGGAGATCGCCCTGCAGATCGCAAAGGACGCCAAGCCCGTGGACAACAACGGCTCCATCCCCAAGGCCGAGCAGCCCGTGATCGAGAGCGTCAAGGTCATCGACTGAGAGGGAACTGTTGCAAATAGGCGCACAGCCCGGTCAGCACTGTAGGGGAGGCTTGCTTCCCCCTCCGGGGGAAGTGGCCGAAGGCCGATAGGGGCCCCTCCCGGCAGCAGGAAACATAGGTTCAAGAAAAGGCTCGGTAAATTCGCAGAGTATACGAATTCGCCGAACCTTTTCTCACAATACAGCCAGGTTCCGCCGGGAGGGCACAAGGGCCGCCACCCGTAAGATAGTTTTATCGTCTTTGCAGGGACGGCATGGCTTTGGTCATGCCGTTTCCTGCTTCATCAGTTCATTGAGCGGGATAAATCCGATCAGGTCGTACTCAATATGGATGCTCTGGCGGCGCTTGCCGCTGCTCTTTTCGGGCGCTCCCACATAGATCGCCTTGATCAGCTCATGTGCGGCGTAGGGCGTCAATTCATCAAGTTCGGCATATTTCTGAACTCGCTCAATAAACAGGTCTAAGTTTTGGTTCTGCTGTTCCTGTACTTCGATCTCTTTCCGGAGAGTTTCTGCCGCGTCCTTCAGATCCTGCTGTTCGTCCTCGTACCCACGGCTCATCGCAGCAAAACGCTCGTCGCTCAGCTTGCCAGCCACATTGTCCTCATAGGTTCGCACGAACAGCCGATCAAGCTCCTGGATGCGCTTCTCCGCTCTTTCAAGCTGCTTGCGCTTGGTCTTAAGAATCGCTTTGCTCTCGGTCTGCATCTTCTCTTCCATGATCGCCCGGAAATGAGCCTCATAGCGGAGCACGAGCTCAATGACCCTTTGCGTGTAATTCCAGACCAAACGTTCCAAAACGACCGCGCGGATAAAGTGGGCAGAGCAAGGAGAATTGCTGCCGCGAGAGTTCGAGCAGGTGTAATTCCATTTGCTCGGATCATCGTGAGAACCGCTGAAATACATCTTGCCTTTGCAGTCTGCGCAGAATACCAGGCCGGAGAACATGTGCGTGTTGCCGGATTTCGTCCTGCGGTGACGCTGCTCGCGGATCTCCTGTACCTTGTCAAAGGTGTCAATGTCGATGACGGCAGGGTGCGTGTTGTAGAAAATTGCCTGGTTCTCCACCGGATTCTTGCGGGTCGTCTTATCCCAGATGGAATTGGAGTAGGTCTTGAAATTGACCGTGCAGCCGGTATATTCGCGGCGCACCAGAATATCTGCTACACTCCGGGAGTCCCATTCATACGGATTCGCCGGTTCCGGATGGTTCGCATTGCGGCCTTCTTGCAGCCGATATGCTGTGATGGTCAGCACTTTTTCATCTTGGAGCAGCTTGGCAATTTGAGACGGTCCACGGCCTTCCATGCAGAGAGCGAAGATGCGTTTGACCACTTTCGCGGCTTCCTCGTCCACGATCCATTTCTTCGGATCGTTCGGATCTTTGACATAGCCATATGGCAGAAAACCGGTCAGCGGCTCTCCGCGCTCGCCCTTGGCTTTGACGACGGCACGAACCTTGCGGCTGGTATCGCGGGCATAAAACTCGTTGAACCACATGCGAATCCCAGCAAAATCGTTGTCTACGCTGTTTTGGTTGATCGTGTCGAAGTTGTCGTTAATCGCGATGTACCGGACATTGTGCTTTGCAAAGGTGATGTTGATGAACATACCGGTCATCGTGGAGTTTCGCCCGAGGCGCGAGAGGTCTTTCGTCAGCACGACCGCCACATGATCTGCTTCGATCTCGTCCAACATTTCCTGAAAGCCGGGGCGATCAAAATCGGTTCCGCTGTATCCGTCGTCGATGAAGAAAACGGGGTTCGGCAGCTTTTTGTCTCTTGCGTAGTCGCTGAGGATGCGGCGCTGATTGCTTATGGAGTTCGACTCGCCATCCAGGGAGTCCTCGTTTGAGAGGCGGCAGTATAATGCGGTGATTTTATCAGTTGCCCTGATCAATTCTGTTTCCTCCTTTTCGAGGGCAACTGTCTGTACAGGATTGGACGGCTCCATGGTAACATAACTTTCTTCGTTTGTCATCAGAAATCCTCCAATTTATGCAGCATGATCCGGGACAGCTTTTGATCCAAAAGCTCTGTTCCCTCATAGCTGCCGATGACCGTATAAAGCGTTCCGTCGATTTCCTCCATGATCTTCATTTCCGGAATCCACCATGCGCTTGGATTTCTGACAACGATGTGGCCCTGCTCATCAATGCGATAATTGCGGCGATGCTGATCGTCGGGCAGAGAAGCGTGCTTTGCATAAGGATCTGGCCGACTGAAATACAGCTCCGGGATGCCGTCGTTTCCGTCGTCCTCGTCATTTTCCCATGATTCGATCATTTCCAGATATTCGGCTTCGTCGGAATCAAGGTCAACTGCTTCATCTTCAAAATCGGTCATGTGGTCATTCTCCGTTCTTTTTAAAATGTGGAATAATAGAAAGCCGATATCGCGGGGAACCGTGAAATCGTATTTCCCCGTCAAAACTGCGGAGCAGAAACCCGCATGATTGCTGGGCTTTTGCAGCTCTATTTTTCCACTCCGCAGCCCCTGCAGTTTGAAATCTGTCACGCGCTAAAACCCGGAAACCGGGGTGCGGGTCAAATCATATTGCCCTGATAAAACTGCGCTACGGAAACTGCATGATCGTTGCATTTTTTCATGCTTAAAGCGTGACTCTTGAGCTACAATTCCTGCTCGTTCTTTTTGCGCTCCTGCTCGATCTCCGGTTCTTGCAGCCGGAGAATTTTTTCGATGTTGGCCTTAACGGTCTGAAGCTCCTTTTCGCGCTTCTGGCTCTCACGGTATTCGGTGTATCCGGCGTTTTTGGCAGACGTCAGATCTTCGATCTCATCCTGGATTCGCTTGACAGTCGGGACGGTCTTGATCCCGTTTTCCTTGAAATGCCGCATGGCCGCGTCGTAGAGCATGAGCGTCGGACGGTTTTCCTCGTAAAACTTGTCCTGCTTTTTCTTCGGCAACTTCAGATACTCGGCGTGCGAATTCTTCCCGTCGCGGGCATTCATGACATGCCGCTGCAATTCTTTTTTCGCAGTCAGTTCAGCCTCGATCTTTTTCAGATCAGCACGGGAGGTGTTCACTTTTTCATGCGCTTCAGTCAAAGCAGCGTCGAGGTTGTCGAGATCGGTTAGTCCGTTTTCCTGCAAGTACAAAAGCGTCTTTGCCATCGTTTTCAGATTGAAGACCGTACCCCAATGGATGTAACCTTCGCCCTTTCCTTCTGCTCGCTTTGCTTCGAGATCGATCAGTTTTTCGATCTCCGATTTTGCTGTGGGTGTGGCAAAAGTGTCCGGCCTCTGACCGACGGAAGGAATGATGCGAGAGGCGTTTTGCTCCAACGCGGCGAGGATCGCTTCTTTGGAAAAATCGTCGCCGAGCTTTCGGGACGTGATCGGCTTCGTGCGCTCCGGCGTCAGATAGCTGAAACGTCCGCGGCTCTCTTTGACCGCAATGCCGTAATCCTCCAAAAGATAATCGAAGAAGTCTTTCAGTGTTTTGGATTTCTTGAGCGCGGCACGGATCTGCTGACGTAGGATTTGCTTGTCTGTCTCGAACTTTGTCTGCTTCGGTTCTTCACCGTTTGCGATGAGCTCAGCGTTTTCTTCGTCGAGTTTTTTCTGCCCCTGCTTCTGTGCCCAATACTCTCGCTCGGTAATTCTGTCCTTTCGCCCGTTGAGCAGATCGATCTGATACAGTCCCTCGCGCTGACATATCTCCATCACTTCCGCACGCAAGTAACGAAGCGCGGCTGCAGTGCATCGGTGCTTCATGCCGGGGAGCATACCGCAATCTTTGTCCATGTACGGCATCCGGGGAACGCGCTCGATGCGCAGACTGTTGATGACGATATGCACATGGATGTTGCCGCTTTTATTGTGACCATCCGGATGCGTTGCAACCAAAGCCTGATGGCCGGGGAAATGCGTTTTGCAAAATTCCACGCCCAACTCATGCGCTCGATCCATCGTCAGTCCGTTATCCTCCGCGTCTCTCGGATCAAAGCTGATGATGTAATGATGCGTCTTGATGTCGCCTCGGGAGAGATTTTTGTTATAGGCGAGATTCGTTTTCATGCAAGCAATTGCAAAATCTTCATCGCCGCAGAGGACGGAATCGATGCGATAATCCTCGCGCGGGATCAGGTGACCGTATTCATCAAGAACCGGTTTGTTGTTGCTCTCGTCGTGCTGAAAGATCAAGTAACGCTCGGCGGCCCCGAGGTCCGAGTTTTTCGAGCTCAAATGTTTGATCGTTGCCAATGGCGCTTCCCACCTCCTGCAGGATTTCATATTTCCATTCCGCCAGATCGCCGAGCGCGCGGCGGATATCTGTTGTGATGCCGGGATCAAAGGAATCCGAATTGAGCGCCCGAGCGATTTGATTGAGATTGTTCCCGATGCGTTTCCCCTCGGTGATCAGCTCGTCGATTTTGGAAAGAAGCTCTTTGTTCACCGGCGAGAATTTGATCACGGGGTTAATGACAAGTTTGTCCAGAGAGGCGCGGATCATCTCCGATTGATTCATCCCGTAGACCTGGCACTTGCGCAAAAAGAATTTATACTCGTCATCGTCCAGGCGCGTCTTGATCACATGACTGCGCTTGGGTGTATCGTACGGTCCTCGCATTTTTGAACACCTCCGTGTGTAAAAAAATGATCGTTTCTTTCGTTCTGCTGGGTTTGGGGAAGGCACTCCCCAACAAGTTCTG
>CAMHEN010000060.1 GCA_946184165.1 uncultured Clostridia bacterium
GCAGCATCATGACGGCCGAGTTTGTGGATCTCAAGAAATACATGAGCGTCAAGGAATCCATCGCCCGCATCCGGCGCATCGGCGAGGACAAGGAGACCATCTATGTCTGCTTTGTCATCGCGGCCGACCGGCGGCTGGAGGGCATCGTGACGGTGAAGGATCTGCTGCTTGCGGACGACGACACCATCATTGAGGATCTCATGATGACGAACGTGGTCTTCGCCTCCACCACCGAGGACCAGGAGAGCGTGTCCGAAAAGTTCGCCGACTACGACCTGATGGCCCTGCCCGTGGTGGACACGGAGGGGCGGCTTGTGGGCATCGTCACCGTGGACGACGTCATGGACGTCATGGAGCAGGAGGCCACAGAGGATATCGAGAAGATGGCCGGCATGCTCCCTTCGGAGAAGCCCTACTCCCGCACGGGCATTGTGGAGACCTGGAAAAACCGTATTCCCTGGCTCATGTTCCTGATGCTCTCGGCCACCTTCACCAGCATGATCCTCACCTCCTTTGAGGATATGCTGGCGGTCCAGGCGGGGCTTGTGGCCTTCATCCCCATGCTCATGGGCACCGGCGGCAACTCCGGCGCCCAGGCCTCCACCGCCGTCATACGTGCCCTGTCTCTCGGCGATATCGAGCCCCGGGACGCCCTGAGCGTCGTGTGGCGCGAGCTGCGGGTGGCTTTCCTGTGCGGCGTCGCCCTTGCGGCGGTAAACTTCGGCAAGATGCTCCTGCTGGACGGGATGCTCCTGCACAACGACGCGGTCACCGTCTCGGTCGCCGCCACGGTCAGCACCTCCATCCTCTTCATCGTGCTCTTCGCCAAGAGCGTCGGCGCGCTGCTGCCGATCCTCGCCGAGAAGCTGGGGGTGGACCCCGCCGTCATGGCAAACCCGCTGATCTCCACGGTGACGGACGCGGTGTCGCTGCTCATCTATATTTACGTCGCGAAGCTCATACTCCATATATAAAGGAGGACCCCATGCATATCCCAAGCGGCGCGAGCCAGACCGTTGAGCTTCTGGACTTTGAGACCGCCCTCTCGCTCTCCGGGCAGGGCGATCGCTATGACCGGAACCGCTGGCTCTATGTGCCGGATTTCTATACCGAGTACCGTTACATTCTCGGCACCAGGGGCGCAAACCCCCTCATCTGCATCGGCATCAACCCCTCCACCGCGGAGCCGGACAATCTGGATCCCACGCTCAAATCCGTGCAGCGCATCGCGGAGGGGAACGGCTACGACAGCTTTCTGATGTTCAACGTCTATGCCCAGCGCGCCACCCGGCCGGATGATATGGACCGGGCGCTCAATCCCGCGCTGCACCGGGCAAACATGGACGCTTTCCGCTATATCCTCTCCCACGTGGGCGAAGGGGTGAATCCGGCGGTCTGGGCCGCCTGGGGCACCATCATTGAAAAGCGCTCCTATCTTCCCGACTGCGTGCGGGAGATGGTCGGCATCGGGGAGGAATACGGCGCGCGCTGGCTCTGCGCGGGCAAATGCTCCGTCAAGGGCCACCCCCACCACCCGCTCTATCTCAGGAAAGACGAGCAGGTGCGGGACTTTGACGTGCGTACATATCTGAACGCCCTGCGGTAAAAGCTCTTCCTGTCCCATCTGCGGACAGTCTGCACAGGTCTCCGATTTTGAAATCAAATAAAACCGGCTCTGCCAAGGAGGATCTATGATGAAACGTGATGCGGCCTTTCCATTCGGAAACGTACCCGGCTTCTCCCGGAAAACGCTCCTGCTTCTCTCCGTCGTTCTGGCTGTCCTGCTTTTCGCCTCAGGCGCGGCCCACGCGGACACGGCCGACCCCGTGGAGGAGGATACCTCCATTGCCCTGGCCCTCGGTACTCCGCTGGACGTGACGATCAATGCGGGCGAAACCGTATATTTCAGCTTCACGCCCACGGAGACCGCCGACTATGTCTTCTCCTCCCAGGGCGACGCCGACACCTATGGGTATGTGTACGACAGCGGCAGAACCGTCCTCGCCTCGGACGACGACTCCGGCGACGATTACAATTTCTCGGTCTCCTATACGCTGAACGCGGGCACGCTGTATTATTTCGGCGCGCGGCTCTACGGCAGCGATTCCGGGGCCGCGACCGTCCGGCTTGACAAGACGGATACCCACACCGCAGGCGGCTTTACCTACAGAATCCTCAGCGACGGGACCGCCGGCATCACGGCCTGCTCCCTGACCGGCGACATCGTGATCCCCGACAAGCTCGACGGTTATACCGTCACGAACCTCGCCGAGAAGCTCTTCTACGGGAAATCCAACGTCACATCCGTCACGATCCCGGCGCATGTCACCTTCTTCGGCACGGACCGGAATGACAACGACTGGGACTATGTCTTCTCCTACTGCTACGATCTGCAGAACATCTACGTAGACAGCGCCAACACCGTCTTCCGCTCCATCGACGGGGTGCTCTACAGCAAGAACGGGAGCAAGCTGATCAATTATCCCTGCAATCATCCGGGGGAGATTTACCACGTGACGGCAGGTACCCTCTGCTGCACCTCCTTTGCCGGCTGCGGGAACCTGCGCTTCCTCTTCCTGGATAACCCCTCCACCACCTGGTACACCTATACCTTCTATGACACAGACCGGCTCACGAGCTTCTATATCGCCGGCGGCGCCGCCGAGCGCAAGGCCCAGAGCGAGATCTCCCAGGGCCGCACCTTCCTCGACGCCTCCGTGATCGCCACGCTTCCGGCGTCCCTCACGCGGATCGAATCCGGCGCCTTCCAGGGAAGCGGCGTACAGTATCTGATCATCCCCGACAGCTGCATGGAGATTGCCTCCGGCGCCTTTACCGACAGCAGTCTGGTCTACGTGCGCTTGAACGGATCCGCGATGATCGCAGCCGACGCCTTTGACAGCTCCGTCGTGTTCGAGAGAAAGTGAGGCGGCCATGAATATCCGCGAAGCGATCCGCAATTACCGGCCCTTTAACGAGCAGGAGGCGGCGGACCGGGATATGATCCTGGACTTTCTGGACAAGAACCCCGACGCCTTTTACCGCACGAACCGCACCGCCCACATGACCGCCTCGGCCTGGGTGGTAAACCCCGCGCGGGATCGGGTGCTCATGGTCTACCACAAGATCTACGACTCCTGGTCCTGGACCGGCGGCCACGCCGACGGGGATGAGGATCTCGCGGCGGTTGCCCTTCGGGAGGTGCGGGAGGAGACCGGCGTCCGCTCGGCAAGGCTTTTGTCGGAGGACATTTTCTCCCTCGAATCCCTCACGGTGGACGGGCACGAAAAGCACGGCGCCTATGTGCCGAGCCATCTGCACCTGAACGTCACCTACCTTCTGGAGGCGGACGACCGGGACACTCTCACAGTCTGCGAGGAGGAGAACAGCGGCGTGCGCTGGTTTACCCTGGACGAGGCGCTGGAGGCGTCATCGGAACCCTGGTTCGTCGCGCGCATCTACCGCAAGCTCAACGAAAAACTTATTCAATTGCGACACTGAGATTTCGCAATTGAGGACTCGCGTTCATCGCACACGGCGGACTGTGAGACGCCGTGTTTGGTCGGCGCGAAGCCTCGCAAAACTCGGCTCAAGGTGTATTTGAGGCGGCAAAGCTGCCTCAATTACATTTTTAATCCCTGCTGTGTGAAGGCTCGTTCTGAGCGTTTTTCATATTCAGACAGGGGTGATAAGGCAAAAGGAGATACTATGAATCAAAAAGAACTCGGCGAGATCCGGCGCCGCTTCCGTCCGGATCACAACAACATCCAGCATATCTACGGCTGCTATGTGAACACCAACCGGGAGATCATCGCGAGCTTTGAGGAATCCCTCGGCTTACTCAGCCAGAACGAGACGGAAAAATACCTCACGCTCTTAAAGAAAACCCTCTCCGGCGCGCTGGGGAAGAATCTGCTGGACATCAGCTTCGCCACCAAAGAGGTCATGGAGGGAGAGCAGTATCGCCTCCTCTCCCAGCTCCGCAGGACCGAGCTCCAGGACGCCGCCCTGCGGGAGGAGTTCTGCCGCGCCGTCATCGAAAAGCTCGACATGAAGGAGCGCAACTACCTCATCCTCATGGCCTATGACGTGTATGACGTGCCTCACTACGGCAAGGACGGGAGCCGCGACGACGAGGGCGGCGAGCTCTATAAATACTTCGTCTGCTGCGTATGCCCCGTGAAGGAGGGCAAGCCCGAGCTCGGCTATGAGCCGGAGGAGCGGCGCTTTCACAGCGCGGCCATCGGGCAGATCGTCTCCGCACCGGAGCTGGGCTTCCTCTTCCCCGCCTTTGACGAGCGCAGCGCCAACATCTATAACGCCCTCTTCTACACGAAGGACGCAAGCCTCGGGCACGAGGATTTCGTGGAGGCCGTCTTCCGGGCGGAAGCCCCCATCCCCGCCGGGCGGCAGAAGGAGCTCTTCGGCGAGATGCTGAGCCAGAGTCTGGAGACCGAGTGCAGCTTCGACGTGATCCAGGCCGTGCATGAGCAGCTCTCCGAGCGCATGACCCTCCACAAGGAGAGCAAGGACCCGGAGCCCCTGACCCTATCCGAGAGCGACATGGGCGACATCCTCGAAAACAGCGGCGTGAGCCCGGAACATGCCGAGGCCTTCACCCGCCGCATGGCGGAGGAGCTCGGCGAGGGGACGCCCCTGCGCCCGGCGAACGTCTCCAGCGCGAGCAAGATGGAGATCGAGACCCCCGAGGTCAAGATCAGCGTAGACCCCAAGTACAGCTACCTCATCCAGCCCCGCATCATCGACGGACACAAGTACCTGCTGGTCTCCGCCGACGCGGGCGTGGAGCTCAACGGCCTCTCGGTCGAGATCCGGGACGTGTGAAAAATTGCATAGATACTTGGTCGTAGGGGCCGATGCCCTCATCGGCCCGCTGTGATATGGCGGGTCGATCTGGGGATCGACCCCTACGTTTTTGCAGGCGCAAGATAATTTTCCCCGCGCTGAAACATTTTCTCCTTCGCCGTCGTTTATATAGACGAGTGCACTTGAAAGGAGTAAGCCATGAAAAAGAAAACACATGGAATCCTTATCCTGATGCTGGCGGTCTTCCTCCTTGCCGGGGCGGGGGCCGACGCGAAAGAGAGCCCCATGCCCTGGCCCACCCACGCGCCGGAGGCCACGCCCTACGTCCGCACCTTCGAGGCGGAGACTCCGGTCCCGGAGAGCGCCGAACCCGTCACGATCACCTGGGACGATCTCTATTCCCGCTTTGGGCACTTCCACGCAAGGGCGGAGGAGCTGGAGCTGTTCCGCTCCCTCCCACAGGACGAGCCGTATGATTTCGTCCCCCACAGCGACCGCTTCGAGCTGGACGAGGGGGAGGCCATGCGCATGGCCCGCCTGTTCGACGCGCTGGAGGGCGTGGAGGCCCGGGTCATCGCCATGCACACGCTCGAGAACGGAGCGCCCGACTGGGACTTTCTCACCGTCGTCACCATGACGCCCGCGCGGCTCTTCGAACTCAGCGAGGAGCTGGAGGAGCATTTTATGTTCGAGCGGTTTTATGAATCCGTGCGCCTGCGCTTCGACATCGACTACTGGCCGGACGGCCTCTATGACGAGACGGAGGCCGCGCTTCGGGACTATGAGCGGCGCGGCTGCTTCTGCTTCGAGCCGGATACGCTCAAAGCGCTGGAGGGGCTTTCGCGGGACGACACCGTGACCTTCGCCCTGCAGCTCCATACCCCGGACGGCTGGAGCGATGACGGCCAGCAGATGATGTGGATCCTGCGGGGGCGCGAGGGCGTCGCGCTCTCCCTCGCCTGGCAGGACAGGGAGAGGGAGGGGAAGACCCTCTGCCTTGCCGATATGAGTCTTGAGACCCTCTCCGTGCTGAGCGATACGCTGCCGGGGCGCTATCTCGTGCGCCTCGCGGATGAGACGCTGCTGCGGGATTATGACGGGATCGTCCGTTTTGATCCGGAGACCGGGGAGGTGCTGGATAATGAATGAACAGCGGCTCCTCCGGAGATTGCGGGAGGGGGACCACGCCGCGCTCTCGGAGATCATCGCCCTCTATACCTCCTATCTCTATACCGTCGCCTCCAACATCATGGCCCCGCAGCTTCCGCGGGAGGATATCGAGGAGGCCGTGTCGGACGCCTTCGTCCGCCTCTGGGAGCACCGGGCGGAGCCGGTGCCCGGAAAGCTCAGGGCGTGGCTTGCCGCCGTCGTGCGAAACCGGGCGAAGGACGCCCTGCGCGCGGCCAGGATCGCGGAGCCCCTGGAGGACGATCTTCTGGAGCTCGCGGCGCCCGTGGACATGGAGGAAGAAGCCCTGCGCGCGGAGCTGACCCACATCGCCCGGGAGGCCATCGACACCCTCGGCGAGCCGGACGGGGAGATCTTCCGGCGGCACTACTTCCTCTATCAAAAGACGGAGGAGATCGCCGCGGTTTTGAACATGAACGGCGCCACTGTGCGCACAAAGCTCCGGCGCGGGCGCGAGCGCCTGCGGGAGTATTTCACGGAGAGGGGGTATAGCTGTGCAGATCCGCATTTCTGATCTGATGGACGAGAGCTGCCCGGAGAAGATCGAACTCGGGGCAGAGGACAGAGCAATGGCGAGACGGGTGAACGCACTTGTCATGCAGAAGCTCAATATTGCGGAGCCGAAGCCGCGGCGCGCCGGGAAAAAGCCCCTGCGCACGCTCCTGCTGGTCGCGGCGATCGCGGTTTTCATGGGGGCCGCGGCTTACGCCGTGAGCGGCTGGATCATGAACATGAAGAAGACGGACGAGCCCGCAGTCGGCTACTGGCGCACGGCAGACGCGGCCGGCAATCTCACGGACGAGCAGAAGATTGTCTTCCCGGACGCCGGCATGATCCTGAGCTATGAGGGGCCGCAGGAGCGCACGAACCGGCCGGAATTTCGCTGCTGGTATCTCCCGAGCGAGGCGGACTTCGGCTACACGGATGCGGAGGGCTGGACGGGCTATCTCTCCGACAGCGGCGCGGGGGCCGAGATCCCCTATATCGTCGGCGCGGGGAACGTGCGCGCCGGCAATTTCCGGACTGTCATCAACGGCGATGTCACCGTCGTCAAGGAGGAGGACTGGGGCGGCTTTCACGTCACCTTCCTCACGAGCGACTACACCCATTGCCAGGGCCGCTGGGTCTATGACCGGGCAAACTATGTCCTGCTCTTCAACGCCGAAAAGGGCTGGCTCGTCACGGTGACCGGCACGGACGATCTGGACACCCTCGAGCACATCGCCCGCGAGCTCGAGATCCGCGACAGCGGCGAGCCCGCCTTCGATGGCGAAGACAACATGGTTGAGTCCATCGGCATGATCGACCCGGGAAGAGGATAATATTTCACAAAAGACTTCCCCTCCGCATAGTCTGGGTACAGACGCATTGCGGAGGGGTTTCTATGTCTTCTGTGATCCTGTGGGTTTTTGCGGGCACACAGTTTATTTTTATCATGACAGTGCTGGGCGCGGCGATGGTCTTCTTTTTCAACAGGCCTGCGCCGCGCTTTCAGGCGGCGCTGCCGGGCTTTGCGGGCGGCGTAATGACGGCGGCCTCCGTCTGGAGCCTGCTGCTGCCCGCCATTGAGCAGACCGCCGGGGAGGGGCGGCTTCCCGCGTGGCTCCCCGCGGCGGCGGGCATTTTTGCGGGCGCACTCTTTCTTATGGCGGCGGACGCCATGCAGCGCGGAGCGGGAGGGCGGGGGAATATGCTCTTCACCGCGATCACCCTCCACAACATTCCGGAGGGCATGGCGGTGGGTCTCGCCTTCGCCCTCGCCGGGGAAGGGGACCGCCTCGCCGCCGCGCTGACGCTCGCCTTCGGGATCGGCGTGCAGAACTTCCCGGAGGGGGCGGCGGTCTCCCTCCCGCTGCGCGCCGGCGGGATGAGCCGGGGCCGCGCTTTCCTCCGGGGCGCTGCCTCCGGGGCGGTGGAGCCGGTGTTCGGGATGCTCGCGGTGTTCGCCTCCTCCCTCATCCACCCGGCGATGCCCTGGCTCCTCAGCTTCTCCGCCGGGGCCATGCTCTATGTCACGGCCCACGAGCTCTGCCCCGAGGCAAGGGGCAAAACCGGGGCTCTGGGCTTCATCGGGGGCTTCGCCCTCATGATGGCGCTGGACGTGGCGCTCGGTTAAAATACTGTACCCGTGGGCCGCAGTTTTGGACATAGTGCAAAAAAGCACGGGGAGTCTGTGAGAAACTTGTCATGAAAAATTACGAAAAAACCCGGGAAAAAAGTAGACATCGCCGAGATGTTTATGATAAAATGAAAGAGTGATTTTTAAGCACAACCTGTCCTCATCATATAAAACGAGGTGAAGCGAATGGCATTTAAGTTTAAGGGCGGTGTACATCCCGATTACAGGAAGTCCCCCGAGGTCCCCGTAACAGTGATGACGCCGCCGAAGCAGGTCGTGATCCCCATGGCGCAGCACATCGGCGCCCCCTGCACCCCGCTGGTGAAGAAGGGCGACACGGTGAAGATGTACCAGAAGATCGGCGAGAACAGCGCGCCGGTCTCCGCCCCCGTCCATGCCTCCGTCTCCGGGACGGTCGTGGCCGTCGAACCCAGGCCCCACCCCCTTGGCGATCTCATCATGTCCGTCGTGATCGAGAATGATTATCAGGACACGCCGGAGCTGATGGAGCCGCTCACCCCCGCCGAGCTCAAGGATCCCGAGGCGATACTCCGGCGCATCCGCGAGGCCGGCGTCGTCGGCATGGGCGGCGCCATGTTCCCCACCGCCTTCAAGATCTCCAGCGGGCGCGGCAAGGTGGACACGCTTATTATCAACGGCGCCGAGTGCGAGCCCTATCTCAACGGCGACCACCTGACCATGCTGGGCCACCCCGAGGAGCTCCTCAGGGGCATTGAACTTGCCCGCATCGCCCAGGGCGTGGACAAGGCCTGGTACGGCATCGAGAAGAACAAACAGGATGCCATCGACCTGCTCAACTCCCTCGACCCCGCGAAGTACGGCGTCGAGATCGTGCCCGAGGAAGAGAAGTACCCCCAGGGCGGCGAGAAAATGCAGATCAAGACCATCACCGGCCGCGAGGTCAAGCCCGGCGGGCTGCCCGCGGGAGTCGGCTGCTGCGTCATCTCCACCCGCACGGCCTACGCCATCTACCAGGCCTGCTATGAGGGGAAGAGCGTCGTGGAGCGCATCGTCACCGTCGACGGCAGCGCCATCGGAGCCCCGGTCAACGCCCTCACGAGAGTCGGCACCAGCTTAGCGTACATCGCCGAGCAGTGCGGCGGCTTCGTGCGTACCCCGCGCAAGATCGTCCTCGGCGGCCCGATGATGGGCATCTGCGCCACAACGCTGGAGGCGGTCACCGTCAAGGGCACCGCCGGCGTCCTCTTCTTTACCGAGGATGAGGACCGCACCGTGGAGGAGCCCGTGTGCATCCGCTGCGGCAAGTGCATCAACGTCTGCCCCATGCGGCTCGAGCCGACTTACATGTACCAGTATTACAAGAAGCGCAACTTCGAGATGCTGGAGAAATACCACGTGACCGACTGCATCGAGTGCGGGAGCTGCACTTTCCGGTGTCCCGCGAGAATGCCGCTGACCCACGCCTTCAAAACCGCCAAACTCATGCTGCAGGCCAGGGCGGCCAAGGAGAAGGCCAAGGCGGAAGCCGCCGCAAAGGAGGCCGCGAAATGAACGAGAAAAAAGAACGCATGATCTTTGACGTGACATACCAGCCCCAGGTGCGCACCGTGCGCGACACCCAGCGCATCATGCTGGACGTCATCATCGCAACGATCCCCATCGTGGGCTTCGGCGTCTACCGCTTCGGCTGGCACGTGCTGCTGCTGGTGCTGTCCAGCATGGCGGCCGCCGTGTTCTTCGAGTGGGCCTACCGCCGCCTTCTGAAAAAGTCCATCTCCATCGACGATCTCTCCGCCGCGGTGACCGGCCTTCTGCTCGTCATGGTCCTGCCCCCGCAGACGCCCGTCTGGATGGCGGTGATCGGCGATTTCTTCGCCATCGTCATCGTCAAGCAGCTCTACGGCGGCATCGGCAAAAACTTTTTGAACCCCGCTCTCGCGGGCCGCGCCTTTCTGACCGCGTCCTACTCCGGCGTGCTCACCATCGTCGTCATTGACGGCGTGACCGCCGCGACCCCGCTGGGCTTCCTCAAGGCCGGCAATCCCATGCCCTTCACCCTCGCGCAGAGCTTCTTCGGCGCCATCCCCGGCAGCATCGGCGAGATCAGCTCCTTTGCAATCCTCGCGGGCGCGGCCTACCTCATCGCCCGCAAGGTCATCCGCTGGCGTATCCCCGCGGCCGTCATCGGCACCGTCTTCTTTGTGAGCCTTATCTTCGGCCACAGCGGCTACGGTCATCTCGACTGGGCGCTGCAAAACGTGTGCGCCGGCGGCGTGATGTTCACCGGCATCTTTATGGCCACCGACTACTCTACCTCCCCCGTCACCATCAACGGCCAGATCCTCTACGGCATCGGCATCGGCCTTCTGACCATGCTGATCCGCTACTTCGGCGGCTATGCCGAGGGCTGCTCCTACGCGATCCTCATCATGAACCTCTGCACCTGGGCCATCGACAAGGCCTGCCACCGCCGCCAGTTCGGCGTGTCCCGTGCGGAGTTCGCCGCGCAGAAGAAGGCGAAGAAGGAGGCTGTGTCATGAATAAGATCTTAAAGCTCTCCCTTGTCCTCTTTCTCATAAGCGCCATCGTGGCGGGCGTGCTCGGCGTCATCAACAACATCACCGCCCCCGTCATCGACGCGCAGCGCCAGGCCAAGACCGCCGCCGCCTTCGCAAGTGTTTTGAAGGCCGACCGCTTTGACGAGATCGAATTTGCAAACCCCGATTTCCCCACCGTCCAGACCGTACATAAGGCGGAGGGCGTCGGCTATGTCGTGACGTCCGTCTTCTCCGGCGCCCAGGGCAACATCACCCTCGCCGTCGGCGTGGACAATGACTACAAGTGCACCGGCATCTCCGTTATCGAGCATTCCGAGACCTCCGGCCTCGGCGCCAACGCCGCCAGCACCGGCGAAGTCGGCGTGAACTTCCGCGCACAGTTTGTCGGCCAGGATGAGGGGATCGCCCTTTCCAACGCCGGCGGCAGCATCGACGCCCTGACCGGCGCCACGATCACCTCCCGCGCCATCACCGAGGCGGTCGCCACGTCCATCCGGGCCGTCAAATCTCTGGCATAAGGAGGGCTGACTGCATGAACCGGAAAAAACAGTTTACAGAGGGCCTCATCACCAATAACCCCGTGCTTGTCCAGCAGATCGGCATGTGCGCCACCATGGCCATCACCACCACGCTCTTCAACGGCGTCGGCATGGGTCTGTCGGTGCTCATCATCCTGACCTGCTGCAACGTGGTAATCTCCGCCCTCCGCAAAATGATCCCCGGCGAGATCAGACTTGCGATCTTCGTGGTCGTCATCGCGGGCTTCGTCACCATCGTCGATCTGCTGCTCAAGGCCTTTGTCCCCGCGCTGAGCGAGGCGCTCGGCGTGTTCATCCCGCTGATCGTCGTCAACTGCATCATCATCGGCCGCGCGGAGGCCTTCTGCCAGAAAATGCCCGTGAAGGACTCCTTCTTCGACGGCATCTTCCAGGGCCTGGGTTACACCTGCGTACTGATCGTGATGTGCGTCGTGCGTGAATTCCTCGGCGCAGGCCGCTTCGGCGGCGGCCTTATCGACGTGTCCAACGGCTTCCGCTTCACCCTTGACGGTACCGGCGCCGGCATCCAGATCTTCCCCGAGAGCTACGGCGCGTCCATCATGTCCCTGCCCTTCGGCGGCTTTCTGACGCTGGGCTTTCTGATCGCCGCCATGCAGTACGCCCTCAAGAAGGCGGAGGACAAGAAGGCCAAGAAGGCGGAGGAAGAGAAGAAGGAGGTTGAAGAATAATGCTTAGCAGTATCATTACGATCTCGCTGGGAGCGATTTTGATCAACAACTTCATCTTCTCCCAGTTCCTCGGCTGCTGCCCCTTCCTGGGCTGCTCCAACAAGGTGGACACCGCCGCCGGCATGGGTCTCGCGGTCGTGTTCGTCATGGGTCTGGCTTCCGCCATCTGCTGGGTCATCAACGAGTACATCCTGATCGCCCTTCATCTGGAGTTCCTGCAGACCCTGGCCTTCATCCTGGTCATCGCGGCGCTGGTGCAGTTCGTGGAAATGTTCCTCAAGAAGATGGTCCCCTCCCTCTACTCCGCGCTCGGCATCTTCCTGCCCCTGATCACCACCAACTGCGCAGTGCTCGGCGTGGTGCTCCTGAATGTCCAGAACAACTACAACTTCATCGAGTCCCTGGTCTACGGCATCACCGGCGGCGTGGGCTTCCTGCTCGCCATCGTGCTCTTCGCGAGCGTGCGTGAGCGTGTGGAGTTTGCCGAGTATCCCGAGTGCTTCCGCGGCTTCTCCATCTGCCTCGTGTCCGCCGCCCTGGTGGCCCTGGCCTTCATGGGCTTCAGCGGCATGTCCATCCCGGTATGAGGAGGTAATGCGCTATGACGACGATTCTTCTTTCCATACTGGTTCTCGGTGTACTGGGCGGCATCTTCGGCGCCCTGCTCGCCTTTGCCTCCAAGATCTTCTATGTGGAGGTCGACCCCAAGCAGGCGGCCGTGCGTGAGGTGCTGGCCGGTGCCAATTGCGGCGGCTGCGGCTACCCCGGCTGTGACGGCTATGCCGCCGCTGTCGCCAAGGGCGAAGCCCCCTGCAACCGCTGTGTCGCGGGCGGCGCGGAGACTGCCGCCAAGGTGGCCGAGATCATGGGCGCGGCCAACGACGCGGCCGAGAAAATGGTCGCCTTCGTGCCCTGCTCCGGCGCTGAGGGCGTGGCGGAGATACGCTTCAACTATTCCGGTCCAGAGGACTGCCAGGCGGCCATGCTCTTCGGCGGCAAGAGCAACAAGCTCTGCACCTTCGCCTGCATCGGTCTCG
>CAMHEN010000061.1 GCA_946184165.1 uncultured Clostridia bacterium
AAGGCGCCGGTGTAGAGCTGATAGTAGGTGCCCTTCTCGGCGATGAGCTTGTCATGGCTGCCGCGCTCGATGATGCGGCCGTGGTCCAGGACCATGATGACGTCGGAGTTTTTGACCGTGGAGAGCCGGTGGGCTATGACGAAGACGGTGCGGCCCTTCATGAGCTCATCCATGCCCCGCTGAACGATAGCCTCAGTGCGGGTGTCAATGGAGGAGGTGGCCTCGTCCATGATCATGACCGGGGGATCGGCCACGGCGGCCCGGGCGATGGCGATGAGCTGGCGCTGGCCCTGGGAGAGGTTCGCGCCGTTGTTCTGGAGCTTGGTATCGTACCCCTCGGGCAGCCTCGTGATGAAGTCATCCGCGCCCGCAAGCTTTGCCGCCCGTATGCACTCCTCATCCGTGGCGTCAAGCCTGCCGTAGCGGATGTTGTCGAGGACCGTACCGGTGAAGAGGTTGGTCTCCTGCAGCACCAGACCCAGGGACTTTCGCAGGTCCGCCTTTTTGATCTTGTTGATGTTGATGCCGTCGTAGCGGATCTTGCCGTCGGCGATGTCGTAGAAGCGGTTGATGAGGTTCGTGATGGTGGTCTTGCCCGCGCCGGTGGCGCCCACGAAGGCGACCTTCTGCCCGGGCTCGGCATAGACCGACACGTCGTGCAGCACGTCCTTGCCCTCTTCGTAGGCAAAATCCACGTCCACGAGCCGCACGTCGCCCCGGAGCGGGGTGTAGGTCAGGGTGCCGTCCCCGTGGGGATGACGCCAGGCCCATTTGCCGGTGCGATCCGCGCTTTCGGTGAGACTGCCGTCGGCATTTTCGGTGACGTTCACCAGCGTGACATAGCCATTGTCCGTCTCGGGCTCTTCGTCCATCAGGGCGAACACGCGCCCCGCGCCCGCGGAGGCCATGACGATGTTGTTGATCTGCTGGGCCAGAGTGTTGACGTTGCCGGTAAACTGCTTGGCCATGCCGAGGAAGGGCACCAGCACGCTGATGGAGAAGGCCTTGCCGGAGAGGGAAACGTTCGTCACGCCTGCCAGCAGGAAGATGCCGCCTGCGAGAGCCATGAACACATAGAGGATGTTGCCGATGTTGTTCATGATGGGGCCGAGGATGTTGGCGTAGGCGTTGGCCTTGCGGCTGTTCTCCCTCAGCTCGTCGTTGAGCTTCTTGAAGGTCTCGATGCTCTTCTGCTCATGGCAGAAGACCTTGACCACCTTCTGACCGTTCATGAGCTCCTGGATGGCGCCTTCGGTATCGGCGAGAGACCGCTGCTGCTTGACAAAGTAGCGGGCGGAGCCGCCGCCGACCACCTTGGTTACATAGAACATGGCGATAACGCCCACCACCAGTACCAGCGTCATCCAGAAGCTGAAATACAGCATGATCGAGAACACCACGAGGACGATGGCACCGGACTGGATAAAGGTGGGCAGGGACTGGCTCACCAGCATACGCAGGGTGTCGATGTCGTTGGTGTAGTAGCTCATGATGTCGCCGTGCTGGTGCGTGTCGAAATAGCGGATGGGGAGATCCTGCATCTTGTCGAAGGTCTCCTGCCGGAGCTTGTTGAGAAAGCCCTGCGTCATGATGGCCATGAGCTGGGTGTAGGCGGCGGAGCTGATGAGGGCCAGCACGTAGAGGATCGCGAGCACCGTCACATAGCGGTAGACTTCCGGCCGGGCGGCGGCCCAGTCGCCGCTCTCATACCAGCGCTCGATCACGGCGATCACGTTCTGGGTGAAGAGCGAGGGGATCGAGGAGACAATGGCGGAGAAGAGGATGCAGAGCATCGTCAGCGGGGCGAGACGGGGGTAGTAGGCGAAGAGCCTTTTGACGGCCCGGCCGAGAGCGTTGAAGTCTGCCTTCGGTTTCCCGCCCTGCATGGGCACGCCGCGGCGTCCGGTGGGCATCTTAGGCATTCTCCTCACCTCCGTTCGTCTGCTGTTCATAGATCTCGCGGTAGATCCCGCAGCGCTCGAGCAGCTCCTCGTGGGTGCCGCGGTCGACGATCCGGCCGTTGTCCATGATGAGGATCATGTCCGCGTCCATGACAGAGGCCACCCGCTGTGCGATGATGATCTTGGTGGTCTCGGGGATATATGTCTTGAAGCCAGCGCGGATGAGGGCGTCGGTCTTCGTGTCCACCGCGCTGGTGGAGTCGTCCAGAATCAGGATCTTCGGCTTTTTCAAAAGCGCCCGGGCGATGCAGAGCCGCTGCTTCTGCCCGCCGGAGACATTGGTGCCGCCCTGCTCGATGTGGGTCGCATACCCGTCGGGGAAGGACTTCACAAAGTCGTCCGCCTGGGCGAGACGGCAGGCCTCGACGAGTTCCTCGTCCGTCGCATGCTCGTTGCCCCAGCGGAGGTTCTCCGCGATCGAGCCGGAGAAGAGCAGGTTTTTCTGCAGCACCATGGACACGGCGTTTCGGAGCGCCTCCATATCGTACTCCCGCACGTCCAGCCCGCCGACCTTCACGCTGCCCTCAGTCACGTCGTAGAGGCGGGCGATAAGCTGGACAAGGGTGGTCTTGCCGGAGCCGGTGCCGCCCAGGATGCCGACCGTAGCGCCGGAGGGGATATGGAGGTCGATGTCCGAGAGGGCATTGTTCTCGGCCGCGGCGGAATACTTGAAGGACACGCCGTCAAAGTCGATGCTGCCGTCGGAGACGGTCTCCCGCGCGTTCTCGGGGCTCGTGAGGGAGGGAATCTCCGCCAGCACCTCGCTGATGCGCTTTGCGGACTCGGCGGAGATGGTGACCATGACGTAGATCATCGAGAGCATCATAAGGCTCATCAGGACCTGCACGCCGTAGGTCAGCATGGCGGCGATCTGTCCCACGTCGATGAGGGTACCGCGGGAGGAGACGATGAGGCGGGCGCCGACCGTGAGGATGAAGAGCATGTTGAAATACATGCACAGCTGCATCAGAGGGCTGTTGAGAGCCACGATGCGCTCGGCCCGTGTGAAGTCGCGACAGATGGAATCCGCGGCGGCGCCGAACTTTTCCTTCTCATAGTCCTCGCGGGCAAAGCCCTTTACAACGCGCATGGCGCGCACGTTCTCCTCAATGGATTCGTTGAGCTTGTCGTATTTCCGGAAGACGGAGCGGAAGGCGGGCATGGCCTTTTTGGCCACGAACAGGAGGCCGCCCACCAGGATCGGCACCACCACGACGAACGTGAGGGCGAGCCTGCCGCCCATGATAAAGGCCATGGTGATGGCGAAGACGAACATCATCGGCGCGCGCACGGCGACGCGGATGATCATCATGAAGGCCATCTGGACGTTGATGACGTCGGTGGTCATGCGGGTCACGAGGGAGGCAGAGGAGAAGCGGTCGATGTTGGCGAAGGAGAAGCTCTGCACCCGGGTGAACATATCCTCGCGCAGGTTGCGTGCAAAGCCGGTGGAGGCGTCGGCGCAGGTCCTCGCGGCGATGGCCCCGCACAGCAGGGAGGCAATGGCCATCAATACCAGCTTCCCGCCCAGCGCCGTGACGGCGGACAGAGCCTCGCCCGCCTTGATCATATTGACCATATCGGCGGTGTAGAAGGGGATGAGCACCTCAAAAAAGACCTCCCCCATGATGAAGAGAAGTGTGAGCAGCGAGGGCTTTTTGAACTCCCGCAGACTCCCGGCGAGTGTTTTGATCACAGCCGCTTTCACATCCTTTCTGATACTATTTCTTGATTCAATTCTTTAATCAAGAAAGCCGCAGTTCCTGCGGCGTTTTCAGCGCAAAACGCTGAAAACACGTCTCATACAGAAGCTCTGCGCGCCTTACGGCGCTATGAAAACCTTAAAGCGATTAAAGGTTTTCATGAGGTTCTATTATGACAGCAAACAAAGTAAATTACATTTTATCAAACTGCCGCCTGAAATCAAGCGGCAGTTTGTGAACATTTTTGTTCCGCAGGCCGCGCGGCAGAGGCAAGCGCGGGAGAGCAGGGGCACCGCGCCGGAGGGAAAAGGCGGTCTCAGGTGAAGTCTGTTCGCGGCGCTGCACAAAATGTTGACGCGGCGGTGGTTTTAGCGTATAATGAATTGATTCAGGTATCAACGATTCCAATGCGGAAAGGCGGGCGGGACATGCCGCAGGATTTGATCCAGGTGAATGACAGGTTCCCCCATGCCTGCCTGATCAGCGCCCCGGCCAGGGACATCGCTCTGCAGATGGCGAAGGAGCTCGCCATGGCGGCCGTATGCTCCGGCACGGGGCGGAAGCCCTGCGGCCAATGCCGCGACTGCCGCAAAGCGGCCTCGGGCGTCCACCCGGACGTGATCATTGTCTCCCGTCTTACGGACGATAAGGGAAAGCCCCGGCAGAACATCACCGTCGATCAGATCCGCGCGCTCTCTGCCGATGCGGTGGTGCTGCCGAACGAGGCACAACGCAAGGTCTATATTCTCGACGAGGCCGAAACCATGAACCCCGCCGCCCAGAATGCAGCGCTGAAGCTCCTGGAGGAGCCGCCTGCGGGCGCCGTGTTTCTGCTCTGCACCACGCGGCCCATGCAGCTTTTGGCGACGGTGCGCTCCCGCTGCGCGGCGGTCAAGCTCAACGGCGCGGCGGATACGACGGAGGAGACAGACGGCGCGGCGGAGCTTGCGTCGGGATATCTGCGTGCGGTCAACTCCCGTGACGAGGCGCAGATCCTCCGCTGGTGCGTGCAGAATGAGAATCTGGACGCCCGGACTGCGGCGGCCTTTTTGGACGAGGTGCGCGCGCGTCTCGCGGATATGCTCTGCGGGCGAGCGAAGTGCGGCCGCTTTACGCACAGCGACATGATGGGCCTCTACAGGCTCTGCGATCGCTGTACGGGGTATCTGAAGGTTAATACGAATGTGAAACAGATTTTCGGGCTGCTGGCGGTTTGCGCCCTGCCCGACGGGAACAGAGGAAACAGCATTGATTGATGTAGTCAGTATCAAATTCAAAAACCGGGGCAAGAGCTATTATTTCTCCCCCAACGGTCTGGATGTGCACACCGGGGACAAGGTGATCGTGGAGACCGCTAAAGGCCTTGAGATTGCCGACTGCACCCGCGGCTGCCACAGCGTCATGGAGACTGCCGTCGTCCAGCCGCTGCGCCCCGTGCAGCGCATCGCGACGCCTGATGATCTGCGCATCGCGCAGCTCAACATCCAGCGGGAGAAGGAGGCCTTCGAGATCTGCCAGGAGCGGATCGCCAAGCACGGCCTCGACATGAAGCTCGTGGATGTGGAGTGCAATTTCGAGGGCACCAAGACCATGTTCTTCTTCACGTCCGAGGGGCGCGTGGACTTCCGCGAGCTTGTCAAGGATCTCGCCAGCATCTTCCGCAACCGCATCGAGCTGAGGCAGATCGGCGTGCGGGACGAGGCCAAAATGATCGGCGGCATCGGCATTTGCGGCCGCCCCTACTGCTGCAGCCAGTTTCTGGACGATTTTCAGCCCGTGTCCACCAAGATGGCAAAGGTGCAGTCTCTGTCCTTAAACCCCGCCAAGATATCGGGAAGCTGCGGCAGACTCATGTGCTGCCTGCGCTATGAACAGGAGGCCTATGAGGATCTGATCCGCAAGATTCCCCGCCAGGGCGCCTTTGTAGAAACCAAGGACGGCTTCGGCACCGCCGTGCAGGTCAATCTCCTGCGCCAGACCGTGAAGGTCCGCCTGGACGAGGATGGAGATGATACCCTGCATCTCTATAAGGCAAACGAGCTTTGCGCCGTACCCGGGGGCAGACCCAAGGACGGGGAGGCGCCGGTCTCCACCTTCCGTTACGTGCCGGAGCCGGAGCCTGAGGAGGAGCCGGAGGGCGAATCCTGGTTTGTCGAGCCGCAGTATCATGACCCCGCCCTGCTCGAGCCGCAGGAGACGCACGAGGAAACGAAACGCGCCGCGCGCCGCCACGGCAGGAAGCCCCGCACGGGAGAGACCCGGGTCGAGGTGAAGGCCGAGACCAGGAAGGAGCCGAAGAGCGCGGCGGAAAAGCCCGCTGAAAAGAGCGCTGCGATACCTGCCGAGAAGACCGGCGAACAATCCGGGCACGGCGGCCGTTCCCGTCGCGGCGGGCGAAACCGCAACAAGGGCGGCAAGGTGGAGGTCAAGGCCGTTGCCGCAGAGACCGCACCCGCGGCTAAAAACGTACCGCAGCAGAAAAAAGAGACGGCGCCGGACCACGCGGTCGTCCATCCTGTAAAGGAGGAGGGCGCAAAGCCCAAGTCCGGCCACCGCCGCCGCTACTACCATGGAAGGCCCAAATCCAAGGGCGGAGAGAACAAAGGATAAGAAACGTACGTTGTTCCCCGGCGAAGAAATTCGCCGGGGAATTTGCAAGGGGAGA
This sequence comes from uncultured Clostridia bacterium, assembly GCA_946184165.1. Lineage (GTDB taxonomy): Bacteria > Bacillota > Clostridia > Oscillospirales > Oscillospiraceae > Limivicinus. The sequence goes on from CAMHEN010000061.1 coordinate 6,330, forward strand.
GCTGATGCACGATATCTGGAATCCCTGGCACGGCTGCAGAAAGTGCAGTGAGGGCTGCCGGAACTGTTATATGTACTATCTCGACGGCCTTCGGGGCCAGAACGGCGCAGATATCTACCGCACGAAGGCGGGCTTCCGCTATCCGCTCTCCAAAGACCGCGAGGGGCGGTACAAGGTCAAGAGCGGTGAGATGATCCGGGTCTGTATGACAAGCGACTTCTTCCTGGCCGAGGCCGATCCCTGGCGGGAGGAGGCCTGGGAGATCATCCGCCAACGTCCGGACGTCAAGTTTTTCCTGCTGACCAAGCGGCCCGAGCGCGCGGCATCCCATCTGCCCTGGGACTGGGGTGACGGCTGGGAGAACGTGATGTTCAATGTCACCTGCGAAAACCAGCGCCGCGCGGATGAGCGCATCCCGATCCTGCTGGACCTGCCCTTCAAGCACAAGGGCATCATGTGCGCACCCTGTATCGGCCCGGTCAGTATCCGGAAATACCTGCCCGCCGGACAGATCGAGCAGGTCCTCTGCGACGGCGAGAACTACGGCGGCGCGCGGCCCTGCCGCTATGAGTGGGTCAAGGCCCTGCGGGATGAGTGCGCGGAGTTTGACGTGACCTTCACCTTCTGCGGCACCGGCCGCCGCTTTGTCAAGGACGGCAAGACCTACCGCGTGGAGGGAAACGGCGTACAGAGTCAGCAGGCGTTCAAGTCCGGATTGAGCTATCAGGGCAGGCCGATGGTCTTTAAGCTCACGGACACCTGGGGCAACCCCATCCCCGAAGCGGAATTATACAAGCCCTGGTTCGGCGAGCGCTGTCAAACCTGCGGCATGAAGCAGACCTGCAACGGCTGCAGCCGCTGTGGAAAATGCGAGGGGTCAAAGAGACCGTGATCGAGCCCCGCATGAAGGAGCCGATGACTATTTCCGTTTATTGACAAAGCCCTTCGGTTTTATCAACAGCTTGAATCCCCCGCCGTCTGGCGGGGGATTCAAGCATATACGGTTCTCAGCGCTTTCCGTCTCCGCCGAGAGAGCCGCCGAGCTGCGAGCCGCAGACGGGGCAGAATAGCTTCCCGCCGCGAAGCTCCGGCAGGACCCACTTTCCGCAGAACGGGCAGACGACCTGGGCGATATTCTGGCCCCTGCCGCCGCCGACCTCGTCGATCGCGCCGTCGTCGATCGACTGCTTGTTGTTCTCACTCATGCTGTTTCGTTCCTTTCCGGTTTTTGCTTTCACCTGTATTGTAACATGCGGACCGTCACAAAACAATCATACGTTTTATGCGGGTACGAAAGATCAATCTCCGCCGCTCCGCCGGCGTATCTGATCCGCCCGGGCGAGGATCTTTTCCGGCCGGTTCACGATCCAGACGCCGAGACAGACCAGCGCCATCGCGAGCAGACAGCGGGGAATATTCAGCCCCTTCCCCTCACCCAGCAGCAGGGCCGAGAGCAGCACGCCGAACACCGGATTGAGGAAGGAGAAGACCATGATGCGCGAGACGGGATGCCGCTGCAGCAGCAGAGACCAGAGCGTATAGGCGACGGCGGAGAGCGCGCCCAGATACAGCATCAGCGGCCAGGCCCCGGCGGAAGCCGCGTGCAGCCGCCCGCCGCCCGGCAGGGCTGCCGCCGTCATCAGCGCGCCGCCCAGCATGAACTGCCAGCCTGAGAGCACCACCGGGTCCTCCCGCGCGGAATAGCGTTTGATGAGCACGGACGAGCAGCCGTAGGAGGCGGCGGCCAGCACAAGAAAGCCCTCCCCGTCGAGGCGCACGCCGCCTGAAAGCCTGCCGTTCACGCTCACGAGGACCACGCCTGCAAAGCCGATCACACAGCCCAGCAGCTTTTTCACTGTGAGTCTCTCCTGACGGAAGAGGAGCGCCGCGATCAGCAGGGCGAAGAAGGTACTGGTGGGGGAGATGATGGAGCCCTTGTAGCCCGGCGCGTGGGACAGACCGATATAGAAGAAGGTGTACTGGATGACCGTCTGCATCAGGGCGAGCATCAGGAGCATTCCGCCGGAGCCGCGCTGCGGCAGCAGGACCCGCCGCCGCAGGAGACTTCCGAACAGGATCGTCAGAAAGCCTGCCAGCGTGAAGCGCACCCCGGCAAAGAGGATCTGACTCATCACATCCTCACCGCCGATGGCGAAGAAGCGGTAGCCCAGCTTGATGCAGGGGGCGGCGCTGCCCCAGAGCAGGTTGGCTGCCACCGCGGCGCACAGAATCCCTGCGGTGGTGGAGAGAAAATCGGTTTTGCGTGCTGCGGCATTCATGGCGCGGCCCCTTTCTTTTTCTGCTGACGAAGAATATACAGGAGCGCCCCGCGAAAAGCAAGAGAAATCTCGCGCCGTCACGTGCTGATCTCCAGCATCTGCTCCAGAAGCCCGTCGTCGGGGAAGACCATCATGTCGCGCACGCCGAGACAAACCTGCTGCCCCTCCCGGAGGGTGCGGTGCACATAGCCGTTTGCGATGACCCGCACCAGCGTGTCGCCCACACGGACGCGGCAGTCGTCCACGTCGCCGAGATAATACTGAGTCTCCAGTGTGCCGGTGAGGACGCCGTCTTCCGTGAAGTAGAAGTTTTCCGGTCGGATCGCCGCATCTACCCTGCCGCGGCGCCCGCCGCTGTAGGGGATACTCTGCCCGCCCATGGCGGGGAAGATGATTCTGCCGTTCTGCGCCTCGCCTTTAAAGAAATCAACCTTGCCGAGAAAGTCCGCCACAAACTGGTTTGCGGGGCTGTTGTAGATCTCCTGGGGCGTGCCGCACTGCTGTACAACGCCGCGGTTGATGAGGAAGATCCGGTCGCTCATGGCCATGGCCTCGGTCTGATCGTGGGTCACGTAGACCACGTTGATGCCGAGCTTCTTCTGGATCTCCTTGATTTCAAAGCGCATGGATTCCCGGAGCTTCGCGTCGAGATTCGAGAGCGGCTCGTCGAGAAGCAGGAGCTTCGGCTCCGCCACGAGGGCCCTCGCAAGGGCCACGCGCTGCTGCTGCCCGCCGGAGAGCTGGTTGGGAAAGCGCTCGGCATACTGGCTGAGATGGACGATGGAGAGGACCTTTTCCACACTCGCTTTGATCTCGCTCTTCGGCGTATGCCGGATCGAGAGGGGGTAGGCGACGTTGTCAAAGACGTCCATGTGGGGCCAGACGGCGTAGCTCTGAAAGACCATGCCGACGCCGCGCTTTTCCGGCGGAACAAAGGTCCTGCCTCCGGAGACGAGCTGCCCGTCGATATGGATCTCCCCGCTTGTGGGCTTTTCAAAGCCCGCGATCATGCGGAGCATGGTGGTCTTGCCGCAGCCGGAGGGGCCCAGGAGCGTAATGAATTCGCCGTCCTGAAAAGCTGCGCTGAACTCCCGGAGGACCACGTTGTCGCCAAATGCCTTGGTGACCTTTTGAATTGTCACAGTTGCCATCGCTTGATCCCCCCTTAGATGGAGAACTCGCCCTTTGTGAGGCGGTTGAGGATGAGGTTTAAGAGCATGACGATCAGCAGGATGCCGAAGGCCATGGCGCAGCTCATGGGCTGGCTCGTGAAGGTCCAGTACTCATAGAGCTGGAAGCCGATGGTCTTGGTGGTGCTGGAGTAGAGGAGCGCCGTCATGGACAGCTCGTAGAAGCTCGGAATAAAAATCAAAAACCAGCCCGCCGCGATGGACGGGAAGATGAGCGGCCCCGTGATCCGGAGCATCGTGCGGCCCCACCCCGCGCCGGAGATCTGGCTGCTCTCCTCGAGGGAGACGTGGATCTGGCTCATGGCAGAGACCACGGTGCGCATGCCCATCATGAGGTATTTGATGAGATAGGCGATGATCATGATGTAGGCCGTGTTATAGATGTTGATGCCGAAATTCCCCTTCATGGTCATGATGAGGCCGAGGGCGATGACCACCGACGGAGTGCCGGAGCCCAGGGTGATGAGAAAGTCCGGCAGCTTCCTGCCCCGGATGCGGGTACGCTGCAGAAGATAGCTCATGGTGCAGGCGATGGCGATGCCGACCGTCGCGGTGACGGAGGCGAAGAGCAGGGAGTTTTTGAGACTGTTGAGCGTCTCGACCCGGCCAAAGACGGTCCTCCAGTTGGAGAGCGTGAAGTTCGCGGGCGCGAGCACGCTCTTGCCCACGTCGATCTTGAAGGAGGTAAGCAGGATGGTGGCGAAGGGAATGAGGATCACAAGCACTGCAAAGAGCCCCACCAGCACTGTGAGCGGGATGCGCCAGCGCCCCAGCTCCACCAGCGCGGGCTGCACGGATTTGCCGGACACCGTGATATACTGGCGCTTTGCCAGCACCACGTCCGAGAGGAACAGGATCACCACCGCGAGCACCATCAGAAATACTGCCATGCCGGTGGCGTCATTGAGACCCTGCTGGCCGAGAGAGACATATTCCACGATGCGCGTTGTCACGGTGTGCACGCGCCCGGGACTTCCGATGATGGAGGGGATGCCGTAGCAGCTCATGGCGCTCACGAAAACCAGAAGCGCCCCGGAGATGAGGGACGGCAGCATCATCGGCAGCGTTACGGTGAAGACCGTCTTTAAAGGGGAGGCGCCGCTCACGCGGCTCGCCTCCTCGAGAGAGGGATCCATCTTCTCCATGGCGCGGCTGATGGTGATGAAGGCATAGGGATAGTAAAAGCTCGTCAGCACCCACACCATGCCGGACAGCGTGTAGACATTCAAAGGGCCGGGCGCGTCGCTCAGGTGCAGCAGCAGGCGCAGCCACCGGTTCATGGTGCCGACGTTGGGGTTTAAAAGCCGCAGCCAGGCCATGGCCCCCACATAGGGCGGGACCATGTAGGTCATCACAAAGAGACCGCGGAAAAATCTCCGCCCGCAGAGATCCGTCCTCCCCACGAGCCACGCGAGCGGGAAGGCCAGAAGCGTCCCGAAGACCATGGAGGCCGTCGCCGCAAGGAGGGTGTTTTTCACCGCGTCCAGATTCAGGGGGTAGGTGTGCAGACGGCGCATGGTCTCGAGCGAAAAGCTCCCCTCCGGGAAGAAGGCTTTCACCAGCATGTAGAGGAGAGGCAGAAGCTGGAACAGAAGCAGGAAATCCACGATCAGCAGGATGACGATCCACTTGAGATCCACCCGCCAGGTCTGGTCCCCCGCCATCAGAAGGGCGAGCAGCAGGGCGTTGAAGGCCAGCACCGCGCCGATCAGGATGGCCGTCCGGCCGTGGCCCGCCACAAGCTGCTGCACGGCAGACACCTCGCCCCGGGCGATCATGCGGAAGGCGTCGAGCTGTGCCGCCTTGTCCCGCACGCTCTTTTTGAGGGCGTTGACCTGCTCCGTCACGCCCGCCTCCATGGAGCCGCAGCTCACAAACCAGACCTGCATGAGCATGGCCTCGCGCTCGGCGCCGGTAAGCTCGCCCGCCAGCTTTGCCGCGGCCGCGGGAGCCTCCGCCCTGTCGTCGAGAACACAGCGGAGGAGGGCGGCTCGGAAGCTCTCCGCCTCCGCCTCTGTGAGAGCGGCGATCTGCTTGCGGTTCGCGGTGCTCACCTTGGGCCCCGCGGTGAGGAAGGTGGCGTAAAGGAGCTTATGCGTGAGAGCCTCCCGCTCGTCCTCCGCCGCCCCGGAGAGAAGGGCCCCGGCCGTCTCGCCGCCGCCCTTTTTGAGATCCTCCCAGCTGTCCGCGAGCAGCGCCGCCGCAATGTCGCCGAGACGCTGCCGCTCACTCTCCGTGAGCTTTCCGAGATCGGGGGAGAGCTTCTGCTCCCACACGCTCTCCGTCTCGCGGTGGAGACGGTAGATCGCCCGGTAGGCGGACTCCGAGCTGAACCCGGACTTCGCGTATTCCCGCTGCCCCCGCACGCCGTTGAGGATGATCCCGATCCCCAGGAAAAACAGGATCAGCAGCATCAGCTTCACCGCGGCGGCGGAGCGGGTTCGGGTCTGTATTGTTGTTTGCATGAGCGCACCTTCTTTAGCCTCAGGACGGGATAGGCTGCAGGGGCCGATCCGGGGATCGACCCCTGCGGGAAACGGATACAGCGTTTTATTTCGCCGTAACGATCTCGGTCCAGGCGGTGTTGATGGCCTCGCGGTTCCGGTAGGCATTCTCCCAGTCCACGCCCAGGTCCTTGCCGATGAGCCACTGGGTGTCCACAGAGCCGCAGGGGATCTCCTCCATGCCCTTGAAGACGGAGTGCATGTAGCCCTGCATGATGAGCTTCTGGGCCTCCTCGCTGAGGAACCACTGCTCGATGGCCTCACACGCCTCGGTGTTGACGTTCTTGCTGTGCTCCTCCGCGACCGTCATCACGGTGGAGGGGATGAGCACCACGCCGTCCTCGGGGTAGATGCAGGCGAGGTTGGTGATGGGCGTGCCCGCGTCCTCGGCCTCCTTGAGGACCTTGAGGATGGACTCCTCCAGAATCATGATGGCCGCGCACTCGCCGGTCTGGAGCTTCGTGATGGCGGTGGAGCCGGACTCGATCATGACGTTGTTGGCGGCGAGACCCCTGAGGTAATCCTCGCCGTAGTGGTTATCCTGGGTCAGGGAGGCTACGGCGGCAAAGGTGGTGCCGCTGGACATGGGGTTGCCCATGGAGATGTAGCCCT